>JBEIVK010000309.1:0-5092 GCA_040373935.1 Alphaproteobacteria bacterium | reverse complement strand
TGCAGCCGGCCAGCGCCGCGGCGAGGGCCCCCGCGGCCGGGCCCAGCGGGCTACATGCGCGGCGGAGGCGCCGATGAGCACGCGAGCGTTCTGGGGGCGATGCAGGACGGACGAGGTGCGGCCCGCGCCGCGCGTGCGGGTGTCGGGCCTCACCATCCCCTGCGGGAGCTTCGCCGCCACGCGGCGCTTCTACCAGGATCTGCTGGGCCTCGTCGTCAGCGGCTCGGGCCGCACCCATTGCGCGCTCGACGCCGGGGGGCTGTCCCTGTTGCTGGTGGACGCCTCCAAGGTGAGCGGGTTCTCGCGGGGAGCGGGGCAGGGGGTGTTCCTGGAGCTGGCGGTGGGCGACTTGGCGGGCACGCGGGCCGCGCTCGGCGCCGCCGGGGCCCGGCTGGGGCCGGTGCGCGCCGACGGCTCGGTGACGGTGCAGGACCCGGAGGGCAACCTGCTGAGCCTCGTGGCGGCGAGCCGCCGGCCGTGAAGGCCGGACGCCCGCCACCCGGGCCGTGGCTCAGTAGCGGGTGAAGTCGGCGCAGGGGCCTTCGCAGAAGTCGCGCACCTCGCCGGTCGTGAAGAAGTGGTCGATCTGGTCCTGGGCCGCGCGCTCCCGCCGCGGGAGCTCGTGGGGGTCGTTTTCGTCGGTGCGCGGGCGGTTGACGAGCGGCTCCTCCAGGCCGTAGTCCCACTCCACCAGCGCCGAGCCGGCGTGCGGGCCCGCGACCGTCTCCATGCCCCACACGGGGCGGACGGGCTCGCCGATCAGCACGCTGTCGTAGGCGCGGCCCAGCGCGGCAGCGCCCAGGGTCGTCACCTGTGCGTCTCCGATGGCCACCTGCTGCAGCACGCGCGTCGGCGACTTTCCGGGCAGCGGCTCCCGCACCATCGACGGCGCGTAGCCGGCGCCCTCGGCGCTGTCCCAGAGCGTCTGGATCATGCCCAGCAGCAGGGCGACGTGCTTCGGATCCGGGTACATCGTCTGAAAGATGATGAAGAACGGGTCGAAGTCCTTGGAGCGGGTGAGCAGGAGGTGGTAGGGCCCGCCGCCCACACCGAACACCGCGCGGTCGAAGTAGGGCGCGACGGCGGTGTACGCGGCCCCGAGGATCGCCCCCTGCGAGTTGCCGTAGTAGTACCGGCGCGAAGGGTCCACCAAGGAGATGCGATCGCCGGAGACCGGGTCCTGCACCGTCAGGGACTCGTGCTGCGCCAGCGGCCCCGCGACGAGCTCCATCCCGTACAGGAACTCGACGAAGCCCTGGTGCGAGCGCTCCGGGATGATGGCGAACTGGTCGATGTTGTTGACAAGCATCAGCGTGATGGCCTGGACGTCCGTCGCGGCCATGCCGGTCCAGTCCATCGCGAAGACCACCCAGCCGTAGCGGTCTGCCATCTGGGCGAGGTACTCGGCGTGCACCTCACCCTGCCCGCCCAGCAGCCCGTGGCCGTACTGCACGATGGCGCCCGGCCGGCGCTCTGCCACGAGGGAGTTGGGCACCACGACGGTGTACGGCACCGTGGTTTCCCCGTTCACGGTGGGCATCCCGTCGGCGCCGCGCGTCAGCACCGACCCGGGGGCATCGGCCGTGAGGTACAGCGGCACGGTGACGGTGCCCTTGATTCGCCAAGCCGTGAACTCATTGGGCGCCATCTCGACGGCGTCGACCGTGTAGACAGGGCCCTCGGCCGGCAGCCGGGCCAGCGCGTCGTCGCGCATCGCAACGGCCTTGCCCGTGATGCCCTGCTGACTGCCCGTCACGAAGTCCCACGCGAGCAGCACCTCGTCGCGCTCCCACCCCGCGGACTCCAGGGCGGGGAAGATGACCTCGTCGTACACCGGACGGCGACCCTCGACGTCCCAGGTGTCGGAGGGGCTGCCGCTCCGCAGCTGCCGGAAGGCCGCCGTGGGCTCCAGGGCCGCGCCGCTCTGGTCGACGAGCCCGCGCACCCCCACGACGTATCGTTTGCCGTAGCCCAGCGGCACGACCGGGTGGATGAGCAGGGAGGAGTTGTCGCTGTCCTCCAGCGAGATGTCCCGCTCCGCGAAGTGAGGCACGCGCTCGCCCGTCTCGACGTCGATGAGGACCGTGAGCGCGCTCGGCCCCAGCGAGGCTTCGATGTCGTCCGGGCCGTTGAGGCCCGCCGCCGACATGCCGGGGAAGTGGGCGATGGCCGGTGTGTACACCGACCAGCCGTCCCGCTCGTTCCAGAAGTCGGGCACGGGCTGGTAGCCGTTCGCGTTGATGGGCAGCGTCGTCGCGCCGAGCTGGATGCGCCAGCCCGTGGGGCTGGCGGTGTCCTCTGCCATGTAAAACGTGGACGGAAAGGGAAAGCCGCAGACCGTGGGCTGCACCGGGTCGCAGTCGGAGAAGGTGCCGCTGGTGGGCGGGCCCTCGTCGGGGCCGGCGGGCTTCGGGTCGCCCCCGGCACACGCGAGCAGGGCGACGAGCGGGAACAGCGGGGCAAACAGGCGGGACATCGGGGCTCCGGGCGCAGGCCTCCGCGGCGGCGGTCGGGGAGGGGTTTCGGCGCGGGGGTGGGCCCGAGCAGCCAGAACACCTGGATGGTGTCCATCCAGGCGCGGGGGTTGCTGGGCTCCAGCGGGATGCCAAGTCGGAGATTGAAGCGCTCTTTCGACCAGTGCCAAGCGAGCGATGTGGCGTTGGGCAGGGACGACAGCGTGCTCTGGACCTGGGCAGAGGCCCCGACCCCGGCGCTGGTGCCGTCCCGCGGCGCGCTGCGGAAGCCGCCGGCGACGATGCCGTCCACCCGGACGAAAGCGTTGCTCTGGAAGACGAGACTGTTTTGGCGGTTAAAGCGCCATTCGGTGCCGAAGCGGCCTTGCAGCAGCGTGAGGCGGGCGTCCACGTAGGCGCCCACACCGGAGCCGCCGAGCGCGTCTCCGAGCGCATCGACGCCGACCGCCCGGTTGATCCCGGCGCTGATCTGTTCGTCGGTGAGGTTGCCCGTGACGCGCCCCAGCACCCAGCCCTGCCCGGCGTGGAGGCTCCAACGCGGACCCACCACCCAGGACGCCCTCCATCCGAGCGGCGTGACCCGCGCCGTGCTGGCCGCTGGGAGCTGGAGCCGGGACAAGTCCACTTGCCAGACGCCGGCGTCGGCGGAAACATCGACCCGCTTGCCCTCCCACAGCGTGGCCTTGGCCCGGGCGTTGGGCCCCAGCAGCCACCCGAGCGCGGCGGTGCCGACCGAGAGCTGCGGGGTGAGGCCGTAGTCCTGGTAGAGCAGGCCCACCCGCCACTGCCCCTTGCCGAGCGCGTGGGCCGTGAAGTCCCATTGCGCGCGTGGATTCGGGGGGAGATCCTTGCGGGGAACGCCCGTCGTGGCCTCGCTCGTGGCGGGGGCGGGGGCGCCGGGCGCCGGCGCATCCTCGGCCGCCGCCGTGGCCACCATGAGGGAGAGGACCTGCGGGATCATCGGGAGAGTGTAGCCCGGATGGGGCCCGCCGGGCAGCCCAGGGACACCACCCCAGGACGCGCCCCGCGCGCGCGGAGGATCTCCACCCGGCCGGCCGGCTGGCAGCGCAAGTGCAGGGCCGCCGGCACATCGCCTTGCGGGGCCTCCGACAGAAGAACCACGCAGGTACGGCCTTCTTCGGCGGCGAGGACGAGGCGCCGCCCCAGCGCCCGGAAGGGCGGCGGATCCAGCACCACCACCAAGGCGAGGCCTTCACAGCGGGCGAGCTGTTCTGCCGCCCACAGGGCCCGCGGCTCTCCGGGGCGCACGAGCAGCAGGTTGTCCAGGCACACCCCGTCGAGGCCCGGCGGATACAGCCACCCTGGGACATCCACCACCGCGACGGCGCGGCCCGCACGGGTGAGCGCCGCGAGGGCGGGCAGCACCACCCCGAGGCGCCCGCTGCCCGGTGCACCCTCGACCACCGTGACCCCCGCCCGCGGCAGCCCGCCCACCCGGGCGTCGAGGGCGGCGTGCCGGGTGGGGAGGCGATCGGACACCGGCGCCACGCGCACGGGGGCCACCTGCTGCAAGTGCGCGCGCAGGCGGGCCACGGTGGCGTCGCGATCGGAGGCCCGGAGGGGGATGGACATGTGCTGAACATAAGATCAGGTGTTGGCCCGCGTCAAGGCACGGGGCCTGCCCGGTGTGTGTTCAGGGGATGTGCCACCACGCCAGCCCGTCCGCCGCGCCATCCGCCGGCCCCCACGCGGCGGCCAGGCGCCGCGCCAGCGTCTCTCGCTCAACGCTGGGATCGGCGTCCAGTACGACATATCGAACGCCAGAGCCCTGCAGCTGCGCACGGGGCGGCAGGGGGCAGACGCCCCCGGCCCGGGTGCAGCGATCCAGCAGCGCGAGGGCCGGGTGGGCGAGGGCCTCCGGCGTCGCGCGAGGCAAATCCGTGACCGCACGCCCGTGGTGGGCGACGCCGAGCAGGCGCAGCGGGTGGTTGGGGGGCGTGTGCGGGCTCACCCGTGGCACATGCAGCACCGCGCCGGGCGCGGGGTCCGCCGCCCACGCCGCCCACGCGGTGTCCGGCAGCGGACGGGTGGGCCACGGGGCGCCGCCGGGCATCGCCACCCGCAGGAGGTCTGCCGCCGAGAGGGCCACCACCAGCGCGCCCACGCGCAGCGGGAGGCGACCCGCGCCGAGCGCGAGTCCCACGGCGGCGAGCAGGGCGAAGCGGTAGAATTGCCCGCTTTGGCCGAGGGCCGGCACCAGCTCTCCGAGGGCGGCGGCGGGCAGAGCCACCGCGTAGCCGCCGATGGACACCGGCGCGCCGGCCCACCGCAGGCGCGGCCCGAGCGCGAGCAGCGCACCGGCCCCAAGCGCCGCCCCCGCTCGCCGGCGCGCGGGGGCGTACGCCAGCACGGCCGCGAGGGCCGGCAGCCCGAGGTAGGGCAAGTGCAGCACCAAGGTCCGCACCTGGCGAGAACCGGCCCCGCCGAGCAGCGTGTCGAGGCCTGCCGCGTGGGCCGGATCGCCCGCGACCTCGGCGCCGGCCGCCCACCGGGGCGCGAAGACCTCGCCGGGCGCGCCGGGGTCCAGCGCGAGGCCCGCGAGCCCCAGCCCGAGCGCCGCGCCCACCCAGCCGAGCGGCCGCCGCGGCCGGTGCAGG
>JBEIVK010000321.1:0-4964 GCA_040373935.1 Alphaproteobacteria bacterium | reverse complement strand
GTCGCCGGGCCTGTCCGCCGGGTCGGGGGCCGCCGGCTCTGGTCCCTGCCGCGCCGCGGCGGCGGCTCCCGGCCGGGGCCGGAGAAAGGAAGGGGGCGTTACGGGGGAAACCGTGGGTTTCCCCTGTCCCCTGACGGGATGGCCGTCAGCGGTCCGCCACCGCGTAGGGGAAGCGGCCGGCGACGAGGCGGCCGAGGTCCACCAGGGGCGTGAGGGCGCCCGCGCGGTCCAGGGCCCGCGGATCCGTCACGAGCAGGGCGACCACCGCCCCGCCGAGCAGGGCGAGGTCTTCCACTTGGGCCACCACCTCGGCCGGCAGAGGGGCTGGCTCTCGGCAGGGAAACAGCGCGGCGGCCCCGTGATCGGCCGGCATCGGGCCCACGACGACGACCCGGTGGCCCGCCCAGTCGCCGTGGAGCAAGGCCGGAACCTCGTGGGCGTGCAGGCGCAGCGCGGGCTGGCGCCCACCGGGGCGGCGGCGCGGGCCCCGCACCCAGGAGCCGGCCCCGCGCAGGAGCAGGATGGCGCCGATGCCGGCCCCGACGGTGGCCCCGGCGGAGAAGGCCGCGCCCACGGCGACGCGGTCCAGTTGGGAGGCGTCTTTTTGGGTGCGGAGCACCCGGCCGGCCCCGATGTCTGCCGACTCGGTGCGCACCTCGACCTTGCCGCCCGCCTCCAGCGCGACGACGAGGATGGTGTCGCCCGCGCGGTCTCCGAGGTCGGCGTCCACGTCGATGGGCTTGCCGGACTTGGTCGGGATGGTGAGGAACACGCGGCTGTCGGAGAAGTCGGGGGCGCTGGCGGTGAGGCGGCGGTCTCCGGCGGAGGCGTCCGGGAGGCGGCCGCGGTCGTTCGGCTTCACTTTGCGCACGAGGCCGCTCTCGCCCACGATGACGACGTCGATGTCGTCTTCGAGCAGGCCCGCGCGGTCTTCGACGTAGAGCAGGAAGCCCCTGCGCGCCCCGCCCGAAGACGGGGGTGGCGCCTGGGCGGCCGCCGGCGCGGCGACGAGCAGGGCGCCGAGCAGGGAAGCCGGCAGGGCGGCGGGCGGGGCGCGGCGGCTCATGGGGACACCCCTTCGATGGGGGTGATGGCGGCGTAGGCGACCTGGGCTTCGGCCCGGCTGGCGAGCGGGCCCGGCACCTGGAACAGCACGACGGGATCTCCGGCGTCGACGCTGCGGGCGGCCGGTGCGCCGAGGGCGTCCTCCAGCCCGGCGAGGATCTGCGTGCGCTCGCCCGTCGTGTAGAGCATGGGATGCACCGCCACGCTGCCGATGCCGAGCGCCGCGAGGCGGGGGCCGAGGTCGGCGGTGCGGCCTTCGAGCAGGCGCCCCGCCAGCCAGTGCCCCACGCGCACCCGCGGCGTCTCGATCGTGTGGACGCCGATGCAGGTGTTGAGCAGCGTGTGCCCGTGCGCGCGCTGGTAGGCGCAGGTGAGGTTGTTCATCAGCAGTTCGTGGTCGTGTGCGCCGCCGAGGAAGTCGGGCATCAGCTCGAGCAGCGCGCCGTCGGGGCGGGCGGCGGCGTACGCGCTCGGGACGTCGGTGAGGACGGTGTCGGCGCGGGCGCGCGGAGCGGCGAGGACGAGGCCGTCCATGGCGGCGAAGGCGATGAGCGGCAGGGCGCGCGCGCGGTCCCCGCGCTTGAGGAGGTACGACACGACGCGGGCGGCGACGAAGCCGAGGCACAGGCTGCTGAGCCAGACGAGCCGGGCCGGAAAGTGGAAGAAGATCTCCCCGGTGCCGCGGGCGATGGGGGACCAGAGGCCCGGCAGCGGGCGGCCCATGGACCACAGGTCGACCACGGGGCCGAGCGCGCCCACCGCCGAGAGCACGCCGAGGGCCGCCCAGGGGCGCCAGCCCATGCGCGCGGGCAGGAGAAGCGGCGCCACACCGGCGATCGCGAGGGCGCCGAAGCCGAGCGTCGGGGAGATGCTGTGGCCGTGGAGATCCGTGCCGGGGGCCCAAGAGGCCAGGGAGAACAGCGTGGCCGAGCCGGCCTGCAGGGTGGGCAGGATGCCCTTGCCCTCGGCGGCCCGGCTGACCTCGCCCCCGACGACGAACAGCACGATGTAGAGCAGCCCGGCCGGGCCCGCCACGGCCGCAGCGGCCCAGGGCGCCACGCGCTTGAGGCCCATCGGCCGCGCGAGCAGCGCGGCCAGCACGACGATGGTGGCGCAGATGCCGATGTAGGCCGAGGTGAGCAGGCTGAGCAGCCACCAGATGCCCGCCCACACGCCGGCCCGGGGCGGCCCGCCCGGGCGGAGGGCGCGCACGAAGTCCCGCGCGAGCAGCGGCAGCCAGGGCGCCAGCATGAAGTACACGTGCCCTTCGAGCAGCGCCGTGAGCATCACCCCCGAGAAGCCGTAGACGAAGCCGGCGACGAGGCTGCCCGGGAAGCGCGCGCCGACCACCGTGCGCGCCGCGGACTCGGCGGCGAGCGCCGAGACGAGAGGGCCCAGCACCAGAAAGGCGAAGATGAGGCCGTCGGCGCCGATGAGCGGGGTGAGGAGGCGCCCGAGCACGAGCAGGAGGACGCTGTCGACGCGCCCGAGGGCCTGCCCGTCCGGCCAGGCGGTGCGCCAGGTGGCGAAGTCCAGGCCGATGTGGGGGGCTTCGCCGGCCAGCCACACGGTGGACCAGAGGTCAAACTGGCGGGTGACGAAAAATCCGCCCGGACTCAACACCATGGGCCACGTGAAGGCGGCCGCCGCGAGGGCGTACACCAGGACGGCGATGCCGAAGCGGTGCGTCATGGCTCGCCCCGGCGGAGGAGGCGCGCGCGCAGCAGCACGCCCATCCACATCAGCACGAAGCAGCCCCACAGGAGGGTGGCCACGCTCGGGAGGGTCTCCGGGATGTGGCCGGACTTGGCCGGGTAGGCGGTGGAGGCGCGCACCGCTTGGAGCTGGCCTTGGGTGCGCTCGACCCGCCAGGTGACCACGGCGGAGGCGATGTCGTCGGTGCGCACCACGCCTGCCACCAGCACCTCCACCGGCCGCCCGGGCTCTTGCACGAGCACCCGGAGCTGCGGAGAGCGCACCCAGGGGCCGACGTCCCGGCCGACGAAGACGCCGTCCTTGGGGACGTCGAGCTTCACGGTGCCGTCGTCCCGCAGGCCGACCACCCGCGTGCCGTCGGGGCGGTCCAGCTCCACGGTGGCGCCCGTCAACACGACGCCGGGGGGCGTCACGAGCTGGAAGACGATCTCTTGGGCGGGCAGCTTGGCGAGGGTGGGATCGAGCGGGCGGTTCAGCGGGTCGCCGGGGGGACGCGACAGGCCGCCGCCGCCCGGCTCGCCGGGCGTGGGGGAGCGGGGGTCGGCGTCGGCGCGCGCCGCCGATGGAGCCTCTGCCGCCTCCGTTGCCGCTCCCGTGCCTTCGGGCATCCCGCCTCCTGGCGTCGTCGCCGTTGCGCTGGGATAACACACGGCGATGCTCGTCCTCGCCTCCTCCTCACCCTTCCGCCGCGAGCTGCTCGCCCGCCTCGGCCTTCCCTTTGACGCCGCCTCGCCCGACGTGGACGAGTCGCCCTTGCCCGGCGAGGCCCCCGACGCCCTGGCCGCTCGTCTCGCCGAGGCGAAGGCGCGGGCCCTGCGCGGCCGCTTCCCCGGCGCGCGCTTCATCGGCTCGGACCAGGTCGCGGTGGCCCGGGGCCGGGTGCTGGGCAAGCCGGGCAACGCCGCTGCCGCCGCCGCGCAGCTCCGCTGGCAGAGCGGCGGGAGAACCGACTTTTACACCGGGCTGTGCCTCTACGACGACGCGACGGGCGTCGCGCAGACGGTCGTCGAGCCCTTCTCGGTCACCTTCCGCACGCTCACGGACGCGCACATCGCGCGCTACGTCGCGGCAGACGAGCCCTTCGGCTGCGCGGCGAGCTTCCGCAGCGAGGCCCGCGGGATCACGCTGTTCACGGCCATGGAAGGGCGGGACCCGAACGCGCTGGTCGGGCTGCCGCTCATCGCGTTGGTGGACCTGCTCGCCGCGGCGGGGGTGGAGCTGCCCTGAGCGCCGGGCCCCGCCGGCCGCGGGGCGGGCGGAGCGGGCGACAGGAAGGGGGCGTTACGGGGGAAACCTTGGTTTCCCCTGTCCCCAAGTCCGGCCCGAGAGGGCGGCGGCGCTCAGCGGGCCTCGGCGGCGGGCCACGCCGGGGCCGGGGCGGCGCGTTCGCCCGGGAGGTCGAGGCGGTAGCCGACGCCGCGCACGGTCTGGACCAGGGTGGGGCCGATGGGGTGGACCGAGAGCTTGGTGCGCAGGTAGCGGATGTAGACGTCAACGACGTTGGTTCCGGGGTCGCGCTTGACGCCCCAGACGCGCTCGAGGAGGACGGCGCGGCTCAGCACTTGGCCGGGCGCGCGCATGAGGGCGTGGAGGAGGTCGTACTCCCGTTCGGTGAGGTCCAGGGGCGTCCCCATCAGGGTGGCGCGGCGGGCGCGGTGGTCGACGGCCAGGGGGCCGCGCTGCACGGCGAGGCCGATGCCGCAGCGGCGCGCCAGCGCCTCGACGCGGGCGATGAACTCGTCGTCGGTGAAGGGGTGGGTGAGGAGGTCGTCCACGCCGGCTTCGAGCAGGGCGATGCGGTCGCCCGGGTGGCTTGGGCAGCCGATCGCGAGCAGGGGCACGAGGTCGCCGTCGGCGCGGAGGCGGCCGATCTGCGCGAGGAGATCGGGGAGGCACGCGTCGAGGACGACCAGCTCGACGCGGCGGCGGCTGGCGAGGCGCAGGGCCGGGAGATCGGCGGCGGTGTCGACCTGGTGGCCGGCGCGGCGCAGGGCGTCGACGGCGGGGTCGCGCACCGGGGCGTTCGCGCTGATCACAAGGACCTTCATGGGGGCTCCCATCCCGCCGGGGGGCACGCGGGCAGCCGGGGAGACGGATCGACGCGGGCGGCGCAGGAGGGGGCGCCGGGCCGGCGGCGTCAGCGCGGCGCGGGGCCGCGCACGCGCACGGCGCGCGCGGTGGCG
>JBEIVK010000077.1:0-10701 GCA_040373935.1 Alphaproteobacteria bacterium | reverse complement strand
TACACCGTGGCCATGCCGCCTTCCCCGACCTTGTGGAGGACTTCGTACTTGTCGAGCGTGGTTCCGATCAAATCGACGCCGCCGGCCTCGGGGGCATCCTAGCCCGCGGCGCGCGCACCGGCATGGCTCAGAGCTGCCCGGCTTCGCCCAGGTCCCGGCCCAGCCCGCGTTCGCCCATGATCCGGAAGATGATCGAGGCCGTCTCTTCCACGGCGCGGCGGGTGACGTCGATCACCGGCCAGTCCGGGTGCTGCCGGAACAGGCCCTCAGACCACTCCAGCTCGGCGAGGATGTAGTCCATGTCGCCATAGTTGCTGCGCCCGGGCACGCCCATCGTCGCGAGGCGCACCTGCCGGATGTCCCGCAGCGACTCCGGGTCGATGGTGAGGCCGAAGATGCGCCGCTGGTCTACATCGTGCAGCTCTCGCGGCAGGTCGCGGTCGAGCACGACCGGCACGTTGCTGACGCGGAAGCCCTTGTGGGCCAGAAAGACCGACAGCGGCGTCTTGGAGGTCCGCGACACCCCCACGAGCACGATGTCGGCCCGGCGCAGCATGCGCGGCTCCTTGCCGTCGTCGGCCTTCACGGTGAACTCGACCGCCTCGACCCGCTGGAAGTAGTCGGAGTCTGCCGCGTGCATCCGACCGGGGACCTGTGCGGGCCGGGCGCCGAGAAACAACGCGAGGTGACCGAGCACCGGGCCCAGGAGGTCCACCAAGCGCACGTGGTGCTCTTGCGCGATGCGCACGGCGGTCTGGCGCACGTCATCCCGGACGAGGGTGATGACCAGGAGAGCGTTTTCGCGTGCTGCACGCTTGACGAGCTCGTCGATTTGATCGGCCTGCGTCGTGTGCGGGAACACCTGCAGGTGCACGAGGTAGCCGCTGAACTGCTTGAGCGCGGCGCGGACCACCTTCTCGGCGGTGTCGCCGGTGCCGTCCGAGATCACGAAGACGGGACGGGGGCGTGGAACTCCGGACATGCAGGAACCTCGAGGCAGATGGCGGCGTGCTGATCGGGCGCAGGGCCGCGGAGTTGACCCCACGGATGCGCTGGTCTACAACAGAACACGCCCTCAGGAGAGCCCATGTCCGACCCGCTCGCCCGTCGGTTCTTTGAAGAGCGGCTCCCTGGGCTGCTTCGGCGCCAGGGGCGCGCGGTCCTGCCCGAGCGCGTGGAGCTTGGCTTCATCGTGGACGGCCCGCGCGGGGGCGCGTGGCAGGTCGCGTCGGGCCGCGGCGGGGCCGTCGAGGTCGGCCGCTTGGTGCCCGGCGCCAAGGACCTCGTCGTCCGCTGCCTGGACATCGACTTCGAGGACATCCTGGGCGGCCGTCTCCCGCCGGCGGTGGCGTTTGAGGACGGCCGCGTGCGGGTCGAAGGCGACATCGGCTTGCTGCTTCGGCTGCGCGCGCTGCTCCCGCTGGCGGCCGCCTGAGCACGCAGCGCCGCCCGCTCGACGGCGTGAAGGTGCTGGACTTGAGCCGGCTCCTGCCGGGGCCGCTCTGCAGCTGGCTGCTGCGCGGCATGGGCGCCACCGTGACAAAAATCGAAGACCCGGTGAGCGGCGGGGACTACCTCCGCGGCATGGCGCCCCACGGCCCAGACGGCGTGGGCGCTTGGTTCACGGCGATCAACGCGGGGTGTCGCTCCGTGGGCCTGGATTTGCGCGGGCCGCGTGGGCGCGCCGTGCTCGATGCGCTCTGCGCCGAGTCCGATGTGCTCATCGAAAGCTTCCGTCCCGGCGTTCTTGCGCGCAGTGGGGTCGCCCCGGAGGATCTGCGCCGCCGCCACCCCCGGCTCGTCGTGGCGAGCATCAGCGGCTTCGGCCAGACGGGCCCGCTGCGCGCGCTTCCAGGCCACGACCTCGGCTATATCGGCCTCGCTGGCGTCCTCTCCCTCGGGATGCAGGTCGACGGCGCCCCGGCCGTCCCGCCTTTTCAGGCGGCCGACGTCGCGGCGGGCGCGCTCACGGCCGCTTGGCGCATCACGGCCGCCCTGCTGGCGCGCGCCACGTCCGGCGAGGGCGATTGGCTGGACATCGCCCTCACGGACGGGGTTCTGCCGTTCCTCGTGCCGTCCGCCGCCGCCGAGGCCTTGGGCGGCGGGGCCCCGCTCGGCGGCGCCGGGCTCCTCGAGGGCGGCCTGCCGGCCTACCGCTGCTACCGCTGCGCCGACGGGCGCTTCGTCGCGGTCGCCGCGTTGGAGCCCCGCTTCGCCGAGGCGCTCGCCGCCGCGGTTCCCGGCGGGAGCCTCACGGCCGACGCGCTGCGGCGCTGGTTCGCCACCGCGCCGCGGGACCACTGGGCGGCCACCCTGGGCCACGCCTGCGTCACCCCGGTGTTGGAGCCGGCAGAAGTGCTCGGCCACCCCCTGTTTCGCGAGCGAGGGCTCGTGGTGGGCGAGGGGCCTGCCTCCCGCATCACCCCGCCCGTCCCCGGCCCGCACCCCTTCGTGCACGCCCCCGCGCCCGCCTTGGGCGCGCACACGGCCGAGGCGCTACGCTCTCTCGGCTTCCCCGCCCACTTCCTGGACGCCCATGCCTCCGACTGACGCCATGCCCGCCTCCCCGATCGTCCTCATCGGCCAAATGACGCCGATGGACTGGGCCTTTGTCGGCATCGCCAGCGCAATCGTCTTCGCCATCCTCGGCAAAAAGATGGCGCGGGACATCGCGGGCTGGCTGCGCTGAGGCGGCCGATCAGCCGGCCTCGGCCAGCCGTGCGGCGGCGGCGGCGGCCAGGACGAGCAGCGCCTGCAGGGCGAGGTGCCAGCGCAAGGGGCGGGCGGCGGCGGTGAGGGCGGCGGCGTCCAGCGGGCCGGCGGGCGGATCTGCCCGGCGGGTGGGCTCCAAGGTCCACACCTCCAACCGGATGTTGGAGGCCCAGAGCGCGAGGAACAGCAGCCACGCCACCGTCCCGGCGCGGCCAAGGGGCTCCGTGCCCCACTGCATCGCCCCGGTGCGCGCCCACCAACCGACGAGCGCGCCCAGCACCGACGCGCCGAGCGACAGGCCAAAGCCCGGCCCCCAGGCCCGGAAGGCCCGCAGGACCGCCTCGAGCGGCAAGCCCGGGACCCGCGGCTGCGCGGCGACGAGCGCGGCGAAGGCCACCATCGGCCCGCCGTAGAGCATGAAGCCCAGGTCCCGGAGGAGCAGGGCGCCGGGTTCCAGCCAGTCGCGCACCGTCCCACCTTGGGCCGCGCCGCCCGGCCTGTCAAGCCCCGCCGGGCTACACCGCGCGAATGCGGCCTCCGCCCCGCGCCCTCGAACCCCTGCTGCTCGCAGCCTTGGTCGTGCTCGCCGTCGGCCCGGGCGCGTGGGCGCCGGGGCACGTCGTGGGCGACGGCGTGGACCTCTTCGGGACGATCTGGTTCTTCGGGTGGATCGAGGACTGCGTGCGCCACCTGCGCGACCCGTCGTTCTCGGATTGGATGTTTTATCCCCTTGGCAAGGACATCTTCGCGCATACCGGGAACAACTTCGTCGACGCGCTGCTGTCGGTGCCATTCCAGTGGGTGTTCGGGCATCCGGACTACCAGCCGGTGTTCACGGGGGTCGTGCTTCTGGGGAATGGACTTGCGATGCGCCCCTTGGCGCGGCAGGTGCTCGGGCCTGGCTGGGGCAGCCTCGTGGCCACGGTGATGTTCGCCGCGGCGCCGGCCATCCTGTTCGAGGTGCTCACCGGTCGGGTCACCCAAGCGCTGTGGTGGTTCGCGCCGGGGGCCGTCGCGGCCTTCTTGCGCCTGCTCGGGCCTGGGCCGGCGCGGCGCGGCGATGTTCTGCGGGCGGGGCTGCTCACCGCGGCCCAGGCGTGGACCTACTGGTTCGCCGGCGCGTTTTTGGCGCTTGGCTTCGCGTGGCTGCTCGTCGACCGGCTGGTCTCCGCGCCGCGGCGGGTCGGGCCGCTGCTCGCCCGATCGGCGCTGGCCGGGCTCGTGTGCCTCGTGCCCGTCGCCCCCGCGGTGCTGGCGATGTCCGCCCGCGGCGACGCCGGCGAGGTCCCCGGGCTGGTGGGGGACCCGGCGAGCCCGTGGGCCCCGCCGCCCCTGCTCCCCAACAACGTGGGTCCGACGCTGCACGGCCTCGCCGAGGTGGAGCTGCACGGCAATCCGCTGTTCACCACCTGGACCTGGGGGCTCGGCCTGGGCGCCGCCTTGCTGTTCGGTGCCGGCCGCCGGCGGTGGCTCGGCTTCGTCGCGCTGTTGCTGTTCATGGCCTTCGGCCCGGACCTGCCGACGCCCTGGGGCGCGGTGCCCCACCCGTTGTACCGCCCGGCCTACAACCTGCTTCCCTTCATCGACCGCCTGTGGTTTCCCTACCGCATCGGCCTGATGGCGAGCCTCGGCGCCGCCCTCGCCCTCGGCGCGCTCGTCGCCCGCGCGGCCCGCAGCCGGCGGCCGTGGCTCGCGCCGGTCCTCGCCGCAGCGCTCATCGGGGGCAACACCTTGGAGCAGCACCGCTGGGGGGCGCTGCCGCTCCTGCACCGCCCGCTCCGGGCGCCCGAGGTCGTCCTGTGGGCGGGGGAGGCCGGCGGCGCCTTCATCGAGCTGCCGATGGGCATGGCAAAGGAGACGGTGGCCTGGCAGATTGAGCATCGGCAGCCCACCTTCGGTGGCATGGCCGAGAACGCGATGGTGTTCTGGCCGCCGGGCCACAAGGCGCGCCTCGGCAACCGCTTCTTGCGGTTCCTGCGAGACCTCTCCCGGGATCCGATGCTGCCCCACCGCTTCACCGCGGGGGACCGCCGGCGCGTTCAGGAGGAGGGCTTCCGCTGGGTCTTCCTGGACCGCCAGCTCTACGACGCCGAGCTGCGCTCCTGGCCCTGGGCCCGGACGGCGCCTCCCGCGGTGCTGGGCCAGGCCGTCTTCACGGCGCAAGCGCGCCTCATCCAAGCGCTCGGCCAGCAGCCCGTTGCGGTCGATGGGCCGCTGGTCGTCTGGGACCTCCGCGGCGAGGCGACGGCCCCGCCGCACCTGCGCCCGACCACCGCGTCCTTGTGGTCCCGGACGTGGGCGCCACCGCGTCTCCCTGCCTACGAAGTCAATCTTGAGGCTGCCGGGCGTCTTCGTCGTTAGGCGGTCGATTGCCGCGGGCGCCACGGCGTATAAGGTTTCAGTGGGGGACGGAGCGTCCGACCCTCCAGCGTCCGCCCCACCTCTGTTGAGGTCTCGATGCCCGTCGACAGCCCGGATCCCGAGAGCACCAGCCTCCCGAGTCGCCTCGAATTGCCGATCCTCGCGATCCGCAACACCGTCATCTTCCCCGTGCTGGCGCTGCCCATCAACGTCGGGCGCGACAAGTCGCTGCAGGCCGTCGAGCGCGCGCTCGAGGGTGGCAAGCTGCTCGGCATCCTCGCCCAGCGCGACGGCAAAAACGAAGACCCAGGCCCGGACGACCTCTACACCACCGGCACGATCGTGAAGATCCTGAAGTCGGTGAAGATGCCGGGCAACAAGCTCAGCGTCATCATCCAGGGTCAAGCCCGCATCAAGCTGCGCAAGTGGACCCAGTCCGGCCCGTACCTGCGCGCCGAGGTGGATGTCTTCGAGGAGCCCTCCGAGCACCCGAAGAACATCATCGACAAGATGGGCAACCTGCGTGAGCTCGCGCAGCGCATCATCGACTTGAGCCCGCAGATTCCGTCCGAGGCGGGCTTCCTCGTCCGCAGCATCGACAATCCGGGCACCCTCGCGGACATCGTCGCGTCCAATCTCGGCATCTCCGTTGAGGAGAAGCAAGAGCTCCTCGAGACCTTCGAGACCGAGAAGCGCATGGATCGGGTGGTCACCCACCTCAACAAGGAGATCCAGGTCCTCGAGCTGTCGAACAAGATCCAGTCCGAGGTCAAGGGCGAGATGGACAAGGCGCAGCGCGAGTACTTCTTGCGCGAGCAGCTGAAGGCCATCCAGAAGGAGCTCGGCGAGTCCGACGACCGCCAGGAGGAGTTCGAGGAGCTCAAAAAGAAGATCAAGGCCGCGGGGATGCCCGAGGAGGTCCAGAAGACGGCCTTCAAAGAGCTGAAGCGCATGAGCCGCATGAGCCCGGGCGCCGCCGAGTACACGGTCAGCCGCACCTACATCGATTGGCTCATCGAGCTGCCCTGGCAAAACTCGACGGAGGACACCTACGACATCCCGCGCGCTGGCGAAATCCTCAACGAGGACCACTACGACCTCGAAAAGGTGAAGACCCGCATCCTCGAGTACCTCGCGGTGCGCAAGCTCAAGCGGGACATGAAGGGCCCGATCCTCTGTCTGGCCGGTCCGCCGGGCGTGGGCAAAACCTCTCTCGCGAAGTCGGTCGCGCGCGCGCTCGGCCGCAGCATGCACCGCATCGCCCTCGGCGGTGTGCGGGACGAAGCCGAGATCCGCGGTCACCGCCGCACCTACATCGGGTCGCTGCCGGGCAAGATCATCAAGGGGCTCAAGAAGGCGGGCACCAACAATCCGGTGTTCGTGCTCGACGAGATCGACAAGCTCGGCAACGACTACCGGGGAGATCCGAGCTCGGCCCTCCTCGAGGTGCTGGATCCCGAGCAGAACGACACCTTCGTGGACCACTACCTCGACGTGGCCTTCGACTTGTCCAAGGTCCTGTTCATCGCGACGGCCAACCAGGTCCACAACATCCCGGCGCCCTTGCGGGACCGCATGGAGATCATCGAGATCCCCGGCTACACGATGGAGGACAAGGTCAAGATCGTCCGCAACTTCATCATCCCGGAGCAGCTGGACGAGCACGGCCTGAAGGCGGACAGCATCTCCATCGACGACGAGTCGATCCGCTTCCTCATCGAGAGCTACACCCGCGAGGCGGGCGTCCGCAGCCTCAAGCGCGAGGTCGCCGGCGTGATGCGGTGGGTCGCCAAGGAGGTCGCGAGCGGCAACCTGAGCGGGACGTACCCGCTCACGTCGGAGGCCATCGAGAAGATCCGCGGCCCGGTCAAGTTCTTCAACGAGGTGGCCCAGCGCACGAGCGTCCCGGGCGTCTCGACGGGCTTGGCCTGGACCCCGGCCGGCGGCGACATCCTCTTCATCGAAGCCACCAAGATGAAGGGCAAGGGCCAGATGAAGCTGACGGGCTCGCTCGGCGACGTGATGAAGGAGTCCGTCGGCGTCGCGCACAGCTACATCCGGTCCGCCGCCCAGGAGCTCGGCATCGACGAGGACCAGTTCGATCGCATCGACATCCACGTCCACGTCCCCTCGGGGTCCATCCCCAAGGACGGCCCGTCGGCCGGCGTGACGATGCTCACGGCGATCGTGTCGCTCCTCACCGGGCTCACGGTCGATCACGAGCTGGCGATGACGGGCGAGGCCACGCTGCGCGGGGCGGTGCTGCCGGTCGGCGGCATCAAGGAGAAGGTCCTCGCGGCGCACCGCGCGGGCATTCGGCGGGTCATCCTGCCCGAGCGCTGCCGCAAAGACCTCATCGAGGTCCCCGAGGAGATTCAGAAGGATCTCACCTTCTTCTTCTGCTCCCGCATGGAGGAGGTGCTCGCCATCGCGCTCGGCGCCGATCGCCTCGCCGCGCGGCGTGCCGAGGTGGAGGCCGAGATCGCCGCCCGCAAGGCGGCCGAAGACGCCCGGCGGGCCGGCGCCCCGGCAGCCCCGAGCGCCTGAGGCCGCTCAGCCCGGGCAGCTCCAGGCCCACTCCTGGAACTGCTCGGGCAGGCCGTCGTCGTTCAGGTCGTCCTCCTGGCGCAGCGGCCGCCCCTCCGGCGTCCACCGGAAGCGCTGCACGGATTGCCGCCCGGCGTCGTCCACCGTCTCCGCGCTGCGGGGCGTGCAGTCCTCGCCGTAGGCCCAGGTCGTCGTCGCCTCCGGAGCGCCGTCGGCGCCCTCGTCCTCCACCACGGTCAGGGGATTTCCCGCAGGGTCATAGGTGCGGGTGACGGTGTCGTCGGTGGAGCCGTCGCCGTCGCCGTCCACGGCTTCGGCGCGCAGCAGGCCTCCTTCCCACGTCAGGGCCCGGGCGTAGTCCACGCGGCCGTCGGCCTGGTAGTCCCACCGCTCGGCGAGCAGCGCCCCGTCCGCGCCAAAGTCCCGGGCCACGAGGCTGTCGGCGACACCGTCGAGGTCCTGGTCCAGACCCTCCGCGACGACCCGCCCCGCCGCGTCCGTGGTGTAGGCCCACACCCGGTCCACCGTGCCATCCCAGGCGCCATCGTACGTACGGCCCACCGGAAAGCCCGTCGCCGCGTCATAGGTGGTCGTGTAGAGGTAGCGCGTGCTCCCAATGCACCACTCCTGGAGCGGCGCGCCGTCCGCGCGGCGAACCGTCTCGCAGCGAGACCAGCCCTCCCAGTCCGTCGCGGACTGGTGCAGCACGCCCACCAGCCGCCCCGCCGCGTCGTAGGTGTGCACCTCGCGGTCCGGGCGCATCCCGTCGCCGTCGCGGTCCACGGTCAGCTCCAGCGTGCAGGATCGCGGCGCGGGCGACACGAACCGCGGGCAGGTGTCGTCCGGCGGCGCCGCCGTATCGTTGTCGTCGACCGGGCCAGAGTCGGCGGGCGAAGCGGAAGAGCAAGCGGCGAGCGCCGCACAGGCCCAAGCGGGGAGGGGAGTGCGCATGGCTCCACGATAGCGCGGAGCGGCCGCGGCGCGGGCAGGTTAGAGGCCGCCATGCACCGTCCCCTGCGCAAGGTCCTCATCGCCAACCGTGGCGAGATCGCCGTCCGCGTCATCCGCGGCTGTCACGAGCTCGGCATCGACACGGTGGCCGTCTACAGCGAGGCCGATCGCCTCGCCCTCCATGTCCGCCAAGCCGGCGAGGCCCGCTGCATCGGCCCCGCCCCCTCGCGAGACAGCTACCTCGTGGCCGAGCGCATCCTCGCCGCTGCGCGGGAGACGGGGGCTGACGCCATCCACCCCGGCTACGGCTTCCTCTCCGAGAACGCGGCGTTTGCTCAGCAGGTCATCGACGCCGGTCTCATCTGGATCGGCCCTCCGCCCTCGGCCATCGAGGCGATGGGCAGCAAAACCGAGTCCCGCGCCCGCATGCTGGCGGCCGGCGTGCCCATCGTCCCCGGCACCACCGAGCCCCTGCGCGACGAGGCGGAGGCCCTCGAGGTCGCCGGCCGCATCGGCTACCCGGTGATGCTCAAGGCGGCGGCGGGCGGCGGCGGAAAGGGCATGCGCCGGGTCGACTCCGCGGCGGACTTGCCAGGGGCCTACCGCGCCGCCCGGAGCGAGGCGCTGTCCTCATTCAAGGACGACGCGGTCTACGTCGAGAAGCTCATCGTCAACCCGCGTCACGTCGAGGTCCAGGTCCTCGCGGACCGCCACGGCAACACGGTCCATCTGTTCGAGCGCGACTGCTCCATCCAGCGCCGCAACCAGAAGGTCGTCGAGGAGACGCCCTGCCCGGTGCTCACGCCCGAGACCCGCGCCGCCATGACCGCCGTGGCCGTGCAGGCCGCGCGCGCGGTGGGCTACGAGAGCGCCGGCACCTGCGAGTTCATGCTCGCCGAGGACGGCAGCTTCTACTTCCTGGAAATGAACACCCGCCTCCAGGTCGAGCACCCCATCACCGAGATGGTCACCGGCGTCGACCTCGTCCACGCCCAGCTCCGCGTCGCGCGCGGCGAGCCCCTGTGGTTCCGCCAAGAAGACCTCACCCAGTCCGGCCACGCCATCGAGATGCGCGTCTACGCCGAAGATCCGGGCGCCAACTGGGCGCCGTCTCCCGGCCCGCTCACCGGCTACCGCGAGCCCGGCGGCCCCTGGGTGCGCGTGGACAGCGGCGCCTACCAGGGCGGCGAGATCCCCATCCACTACGACCCGATGATCGCCAAGCTCATCGTGTGGGGCGCCACCCGCGACGAGGCCATCCAGCGCGCGCGCCGCGCCCTCCTCGAGTACCGCGTGCGCGGCATCCGGTCCTCGCTCCCGTTCTTCCGCGCCCTGATGGACGACCCGGACTTCCTCGCCGGCAACGCCACCACGGCCTTCCTCAGCCCCGAGCGGGTCGCGCGCCTGACGGCCGCCACCCGCAACGACACCGCCGCGACGGTCGCCGCCGCCATCGCCGCCTTCGACCGCGACACCGCCCCCAAGCGTCCGGCCGAGGCCTCCGGCGCCGACGCCAGCCGCTGGAAGTGGAGCCTCCGATGAGCGAGCGCCGCACCTACGAAGTCACCATCGGCGACGGCACGCGCCGCGTCACCGTCCGCAAAGACGCCGCCGGCGCCTACCTCGTCACCGTCGGCGATGGCCCCGAGTTCGCGGTCGACGCCGCCCGCCCCGAGCCCGGCGTCCTCTCCCTGCTCCTCGACGGCCGCTCCTGGGATGCCGGCCTCGTCTCCACCGACGACGGCTTCCAGGTCGACATCGCCGGCGTCATCCACGACGCCGCCGTCGTGGACCCGATGCGCAAGGCCCTCCGCGTCAGCGGCAGCGAGGGCAGCGCCGCCGTGCGCACCGCCATGCCCGGCCGCGTCGTGCGCGTGCTCGTGGCGGTGGGCGACGTCGTCGAGAAGGGCTCGCCCCTCGTCGTCGTCGAGGCCATGAAAATGGAAAACGAGCTGAAGGCCCCGCGCGCCGGCACCGTGCTCAAGGTCGCCGTCTCGCCAGGCCAGCTCGTGGATTCGCGCGCCATCCTCGTCGAGCTGGGCTGAGGCTGGGCGCCCCGCCGGCGCCGCCGGCGGCGGGCGTCCTCCCGGCGCGCGGCTCCGCCGCTTGGTGCCTGCGGCACCGCCGCTG
>JBEIVK010000261.1:0-5678 GCA_040373935.1 Alphaproteobacteria bacterium | reverse complement strand
GGGCGGAGAAGTCCCGTTCCAAGCCCCGGGCCCGCCGCGCGCACGAGGCGCCCTGCCCCGGCCGGAGGGCACACGCACCGGGGGCAAGGCGCCGGGCGGCCCCCGCCCGGCGCCACCGGGGGGTCGTTACAGGGGGGCTCTGCCCCCCTGTCCCCGGTCCTAAATGTCGGTGCCGCAGCCCATCGCCGCCCCCGCGCCCGCGCCCGCGGCCAGGCCGGGCGTCGCGGTGGCCCTCGTGCTGCTCGCGGGCCTCGCCGTGAAGTCGGGCGTGGCCGGCCTCGTCGAGCTGGCCGAGGATGAGGCCTACTATTGGGAGTGGTCGCGGAGATTGTCCGCAGGATACCTCGATCATCCCCCGGCGGTGGCGTGGGTCGTGCGGGCCGGCACGGCGCTGCTCGGGGACACCGAGCGGGGGGTGCGGCTGGGGGCGGCCGCGCTGTCGGTGCTTGGCCTGCTGCCGCTGTGGCCGCACGCACGGGACCGCTGGTTGTTCCTTGCTTTGGGCCTCACGACGCCGCTGCTGGCCCTGGGCGGGGTGCTGGCGACGCCGGACGCGCCGCTGCTGTTCGCGTGGTCGCTCGGGCTGGGCGCCGCGCTCGCGGGGCGCTGGGGGCTCGCCGGCCTGGGGGCCGGACTCGCGATCCTGTCCAAGCACACCGGGTTTCTCCTGCTGCCGCTGCTGTTCTTGGGCGTCGGGCGGCAGCTGCGCCCCCGTGACGCGGCGCGGGCGGCGGGGGTGGCGGCGCTGGTGGCCGCGCCGAACATCGCGTGGAACCTGCTGAACGGCCTCGCATCCTACCGCTTTCAATGGGACCATGTGCGCGAGGGCGGCAGCGCGGGGGCCGTGGCGGCAGCCCAGCTTTTGCTGGCGGGTCCCCTCCTCTTTCCGGTTCTGCTCGGAGCGGCGGTCCACGGCCTGCGTCAGCCGGGTCCGGACCGCCTCCTCGCAGTGGCGGGGCTCGTGCCGCTCGCCCTGGGCGTGCTGGCGGGTGGCGAGGCCAACTGGACGGCGCCCGCCTACCCCGCGTTGCTGCTCCTCGTCGCGCGCGGGCCATTGGGGCGGCGGGCGTGGACGGCCCTCGGGCCCAACGCCGTGCTGGTGGCCCTCGTGCTCGCGCACCTCACGCACCCGCTGGTCAATCTGCCCTGGGACCCGCGGGACCGCCTGGCCGGCGGGCGCACCTTGGGAGAGGCCGTGCGCGCGTGGGGGGCGCCGGCGGTGTGGACGGCCCGCTACCAAGACGCCAGCTTGATCGCCTTCTACGGCGGCGTGGAGGCCTGCCCGCTGCGCGGCCACGCCCGCCCCGACCAGCACGACCGGTGGCCCTGCCCCGACGCGGACACCGCGGTCTTCGTCCGGCCCTGGCGGGCCAACCCGGAGACGGCCGCGGCGGAGGCGGGGTGGACGGTGGGCACGCCGGGCGTCGTGACGGCCTACGTCTCCACCCCGGAGCCGACGATCCCACGGCCCGTCGCCCGCTGGCAGGTCTTCCCGCTGCGGCGCGGAGGCGCGCCCTTCCCGGAAGGCTCGGAATGACGGGCCGCCGGGAGGCAGCGCAGCGGGTGCTCGGGTGGCTGCGGCCGGTGGCCGGGCGGCTGCTGCTCGTGTTGCTGGTCGGCGCCGCGCAGGGGCTGGTGCCGGGCGCCGTGGCGCTGCTCGTGCAGCGGGTGCTGGACGGGTTGATGCGCGGGGAGGCGGCCGGGTCGCTGCCCGCGCTGGTGGTCGGCCTCTATGCCCTGAACGGCGCGCTCGGCTTCGCGCGGGGCATGGGGGCGCGCGCGGTGGCGTGGCGGGTCGTGACCGACGTGCGGCAAGCCGTCTTCGACGCGATGCTCGCCCAGGAGCCCGCCTGGCACGGCGAACGGCCGACGGGGGCGCGGGTGGCACGGCTGACGGCCGACGTGGACGCGCTGCACATGGGCGTGCTCGGCCTCGTGACGGCCGTGCAGAAGCCGGTGTCGCTGGTGGCGCTGGTCGCCGTGGCCGCGATGATGGCGCCCCGTCTCGCCGGCTGGGCCTTCGTGGCGCTGCCGCTGGTGGCGGTTCCGCTCTGGTTCTTCGGCCGGCGGCTGCGGCAAGCGAGCAAGGCGGCCCTGGACAGCATGGGCGCGCTCGGGGCCAGCGCCGCCGAGACGCTGCACGGCATCCGGGTGGTGCAAGCGCTGGGCGCCGAGGCAGCGCGGGCGGCGGCCTTCGCCGCAGAGAACGAGCGCCAGCGCCGCTTGCAGCTCCGCGCGTTCGCGGCCCGCTTGCTGCCGTCGCCGCTCATCGAGCTGGTCGCGGCGGCGGGCGTGGGCCTCGTGTTGTGGGCCGGCGCCGCCGAGGTGCGGTCCGGCGCGCTCGCGCCGGGCGCGTTGATGGCGTTCCTGGTCGCTTTGGGGCTGACCCACGAGCCGCTGAAAGGGCTGGCCGAGGTGCAGGCGCTGTGGGTGCGGTGCTTGTCGGCCGCGGACACGCTGGGGGAGATCCTCGCGCGCGCGCCGCAGGTGCCCGACACCGGGGTGTCCGCCCTCCCAGACGGCCCGTTGTCGCTGTGTTTTGAGGGGGTGCGCTTCGATCACGGGCGCGGCCCCGTGCTCGACGGGCTGGGCCTCGCGGTGCCCGCGGGGGCGGTCGTCGGGCTGGCGGGGGCCTCCGGCGCCGGAAAAACCACCTTGATCGCCCTGGCCTTGCGCTTCGCAGACCCGCAGGCGGGTCGGGTCTTGCTCGGCGGCGTCGACCTGCGGGAGCTCCCGCTGCGCGACGCGCGCCGGGCCATCGCCTGGGTCGGCCAGGACGCGTTCCTGTTCGACGGCTCCATCCGAGACAACCTCCGCCTCGCGGCCCCCGCGGCCGACGACGCGCGCCTCTGGGCGGCGCTGGAGGACGCCCAGGCGGCCGGCTTCGTGCGGGCGCGCCGGGGTGGGCTCGACGCCGGCGTGGGACCGGGCGGAAGTGCGCTCTCGGGCGGGCAGCGCCAGCGGATTTGTGTGGCGCGCGCCCTGCTGCAAGGCGCGCGGGTGCTCTTGCTGGACGAGGCGACGAGCGCGCTGGACCCCGAGAGCGAGTCGGCGGTGCAAGCCGCGCTCGGCCGTTTGCGCGAGGGACGGACGGCGCTGGTCGTCGCACACCGCGTGGGCACCTTGGCCGGCGCGGACACCGTCGCGGTGCTCGACGGCGGGCGCATCGTCGAGCAAGGCCCGCCCGGTGCGCTGGCGGCGGCCGGCGGGGCCTTCGCGCGGCTGGTGGCGGTGGAGGCGGCCCGAGAGGCGCCGGTGCGCGGGGGCGCGGGATAAGCGGCGGTCCATGTCCACCGCCGCCGACGCGCCCGTCTCGCTCCAGCTCGACATCGCCCCCGTGCTCAGCCTCGCCGCCGCCGAAAATGGGCTGCCGGTGGTCGCGCGCCTGGTCGTGGAGGCCCACGGCCCCGTCGCGGGGCCCCTGCACGTGGAGATCACCACGGAGCCGGCCGTCACCTTGCCCTTCACCTTGGAGCTGGACCCACCGGCCCCCGGCGTGCCTTGGGAGCGCGTGGCCCCGGCGGTGGCGCCCGCGCCCGCCGCCCTCGCCGCCGTCGGGGAGCGCCAGTCGGTCGTGCTCACGGCGGTGGTCCAGGGCCCCGGCGGCGGGCCGGCCCGGGCGCGAGTGCAGCACACGCTCGCCGTGCTTCCGCCTCACCACTGGCCGGGCATGGCCGCCTCGCCCGAGCTGCTGGCCGCCTTCTGCTTGCCCAACCATCCGGCCCTCGCGGCGGTGGTGCGGGCCGCGGCCGAGCGCCTGCAGGCGGAGGGCGGCGGTTCGTTCTCGGCCTACCAGGTCGGCGGCCCAGAGGCCGTGGCCCGGCAGATGGCGGCGCTGTGGGCGGCGGTGGTGGCGGTGGGCCCGACCTACGTCGTCGCGCCCCCGGGCTTCGAGGAGTCCGGCCAAAAAGTCCGGCTGCCCGATGTCCTGCTCGGCGAGCGGATGGGCAACTGCCTGGACCTCAGCCTCCTGTTCTGCGCCCTCGCCGAGGCGGTGGGCCTGCGCCCCCTCGTGGTGGTGCTCGACGGCCACGCCTTCCCCGGGGTCTGGCTGGTGGATCGCAGCCTCCCCTCGCCCGCCCACGACGACCCGATCCAGCTCCGCAAGCGCCTGGATCTCGGCCAAGCCCTCGTCTTCGAGGCCACGCTGGCCACAGAAGGCGGGGCCTTTCCCAACGCCGTGAAGGCCGGGGCGGACCAACTCCAAGACCCGGCGCGCTTTCGTCTGCTCATCGACATCGGGGCGTGCAGGGACCGCGGCATTCGCCCGCTGCCCACGCCCGGGGCCACGCCGCCAGCGCCGGCGGTCGGCGCGACGGGCGGGCTCGCCGTGCCGACGGTGCCCCAGGAGGCCCCGCTGCGGTGGGTGATGTCCGGCGCCGGCCCGTCCCGGGTGGACCGTTGGAAGGCCCGCCTGCTGGATCTCAGCCTTCGCAACCGCCTGCTCAACGTCAAGCCAGGCCCACAGGCGCCGCGCTTCGACGGGGTGGACCCGGCGGCGCTCGAAGACGCGCTGTGGGAGGGCAAGGTGCTGGCGCTCCACCCGGCGGCGGCCCTGGTCGCCGAGGCCGGCGCGACGGCCAGCGACGCGCGGCGGGCCTTCGCGGCGGCCGAGCTGGGCAAGGGGCGCTTGCGCGCCGAGCTGCCGGAGGCCGCGCTGGGCAAGTCCCTGCTGGAGCTCTGGCGAAAGGCGAGAGACGAATACGAAGACTCGGGCGCGCACACGCTGTACCTCGCCATCGGGCTGCTGCGCTGGGTCGAGAAGGACACGAAGGCCGAGCGCCTCGCGCCGATCCTGCTGGTGCCGGTGTCTCTGCGCCGCACCGCGCGCAGCGCCACGTTCACCCTGGCGATCTCGGAGGAGGAGGACACCCGCATCAACACCACGCTGCTGCGCCGCCTGGAGGTGGACCACGGCCTCCGCCTGGACGGCCTGGCCCCCACCGCAGATGCCGAGACCGGCGTGGACGTCGATGCGCTGCTCGGCGCGTTCGCGGCGGCCGTGGCGGAGGTGCCCGGGGCGGAGGTGCGGCGCGAGGTCGTCCTCTCACGCGTCTCGTTCGGCAAGCACTTGATGTGGCTGGACCTGGAGGCGCGCGGTGAGACCCTGCGCCAAAACGCGGTTGTCCGCTCACTGCTCGGGGAGCCGGGCGGCGTGGACGGCTGGCGCACGCCGCCGGTCGCTGCGGCCGCGCTGGACGGCCTGCCCGCCGCCGCCCAGCTCACCATCCTGGACGCCGACCCCACGCAGTTGAGCGCCGTCGTCGCGGCCACCGCCGGCAACACCTTCGTCCTCCAGGGGCCGCCGGGCACGGGCAAATCGCAGACCATCACCAACCTCATCGCCCAGGCGCTGTGGATGGGGCGCACGGTGCTGTTCGTCTCCGAGAAGATGGCGGCCCTGGAGGTCGTGCAGCATCGCCTCGCCCGAAATGGCCTCGGCCCCTTCTGTCTGGAGCTTCACAGCGCCCAAGCCAGCAAGGCCGCAGTGGTGAAGCAGCTGCTCGACGCCGCGCGGGTGGGGGCCACCGCGCCGCCCGAGGGCTGGGACGCCACCGCCGCCCGGCTGGACGCCGCGCGGGCGCCGCTCAACGCCCTCGCAGCCCGCCTCGGCACACCCGACGCGGCCGGGCTCTCGCTGCGAGACCACCTCGACGCCCTCATCGGCTTGCGCGACG
>JBEIVK010000237.1:0-6008 GCA_040373935.1 Alphaproteobacteria bacterium | reverse complement strand
GCGACGGGGGCGGGCCGCGGCGGGAGGGCCGCGGCGGCCGGCTCGGGCTCGGAGACGGCGGCCCGAACCACGGAGGCGCGCACCACGGCCACGGCCGCTGGGGCCTTCGGCGGGGCGTCGACGCCCGCCCGGACAGAGACGGCCACCCGGGCGACCGGCGCCGCCGCCGCCGGGTCCCACGGGCGCACCGCGCGCAGCAGGCCCGTGGCCAGTGGCTCGCTGGCGAAGGCCGGCCCCAACCGCTCTGCCAGCTCCTCTTCGCCCTCCGGGTGCCGCGCCAGAAGCGCTCGGAGGGACTGCCGTATCGCCCGCCCCGGGTGCATGCGCAGCCGCGCTCGCTCCCTTTTGAGCCCGGCCTGCAGCAGCGCCACCGCGGGGTCGTCCACCCGGTCGATGTCCAGCACGTCGAAGAGGGCGCCCGCGTGGAAGCAGTCCGTGGCCACCGTCCCGGCCTCGCGGTCCGGATCCGCGGGGATGGTGACCGCCAGCGCCGGCCGAATGCTCAGGCGGCCGTGGGCATCCATCCCCACCCCGCTCGGATGCAGGCTGCCGTGCGAGAGGCCGCGCTCGTGCAGATCGGCCAGCGCGCACGCGATGTGCCACGCGAGGGCGAGCGCCGCCGGCCCGCTGAGGCGGGCGCGGAGGTCGTGCAGGTCGCTGTGAAGCATGCCGGGCACCAGCACCCACGCCCGCGACCCGGCGGTACCCACCTCCACCCGCGGGAAGGGGCCGCCAAAGGGCAAGGCGCGCCCGCGGCCGAGCAGGCTCGATGGGCCGAAGTACAGCTCGGCGGGGCCGGCCGGGCCCTCCGCGCGCCAGCGTTCGACTGCGGCGGAGGCGGCCGGGAGACGGGTGCGGGGGGCGTAGCCAGCATAGAGCGGGTCGGACATGTGGAGCGGCGTATCATGCGAGCCCCCTGGCCGGCCTCTGTCTCTGTTGCCTTGCAGGGTCCCCCGGCCCCCGTCGCCTTTGACATGGACGGCACCTTGCTCGTCGGAGATCTCGGCGAGGACGTTCTGTTCGCGCGTCTGGCTGCCGAGGGGCCGGGCCCCGCGCTGCGTGCGCTCCTCGGACCCGACGTGCGCGCCGCCTGTGCGCATGCGCTCGCGCACGGCCCGGACCCGCTCCACTACGCGGCCTGTGGGCTCGCCCTCGAGGGCTGGTCGGTCGACGCCGCGGCTGCGGCGGCGGCAGAGGCGTTCGCGCGGGGCGCCATCCGGGTGCGCCCCAAGGTCTGCGCGCTCGCCCAGGCCTTCGCCGCCGCCGGCCACCCGCTCTGGATCGTCACGGGCACCGCCACCCCGCTCGCCCGCGCCTTCGCCGCGCACGCGGGGCTGCCGGTCGCGGGAGTGCTCGGCATGGAGCTTGTCGTCGCGGCGGGTCGCTACACCGGCGCGGTGGACGGGCCCGTGCTGTGCGGGCCGGGCAAGGTCGAGGCGTGGGCCCTGCGCGGCCCCGGGCGGGCGCCTGCCCTCGTGGTCGGCGACACCGCGCTCGATCTTCCCTTGATGTCCATCGCCACCGTCGGCGCGGTCGGCGTGCCCGTTCGCGCGGCGGCGGCGGCGGCCTTCGCGGCGGCGGGCGTGCCCGTGGTGGACCCGGACGGATCCCTCGCCGGCGCGCCGCCGCCCGCCATCGGTTTGTAGCTGGGCGCCCGTCCGGTTAGCAGGCGCTCCTTTGCCGGGCCTGCGGGCCCGCCTCCGTGAGGGGCCGCCGCGCCCCCTTCGTCGTTCAGCAAGGAACCCTCTCATGTCCCGCGTCGATTCCGCCCTCCAGGAAGGCCGCTGCGTGCTCGCGGTGGGCAGCCGTGCCCTCGGCAACACCGAGGTCCTCGCCGAGCTGCGCCGCCGCAGCCTCCCGGCCGTCGCCCTGGGCACCGAGGTGGCCTTCGCGGCCGGCCCGCTCACGGCCGACAGCCTCTCCCCGGCGCTCAAGGCAGCGGGCGGCGTCATCGTCCTCGTCGAGCCCGAGCCGGGCGCCGACGGCCGCGGCATCTCCAGCATCGAGGCTGCCATCAAGGGTGCCGCGCACAAGCCGCGCATCGTGGTCGTCGCCAAGGCGTTCAACCCCTTCGGCTTGCCCGCGGGGCTGCGCGTCCTGAAGGTGGACCACGAGAAGTCCCGCGCCCAGGACTTTTTGGCCCAGCTTCCGGCCATGGCGGTGGCGGCGCCCGCCCCCGCGGCGGCGGAGGCCCCCGCGGCGGCCAAGGCGGGAGATGCCAGCCGTGCTCCTCGCCCGCTGTTCGTCGGCCGCACGGACGAAACCGCCGCTCTGGTGGACGCCCTTCGCGCCGAGGGCGCCGGCCCGGTCGTGCTCGTCGGTCCGTCCGGCGTCGGCCGTCGCTGGCTCGCCGAGAAGTCCATCGCCGAGGCCGGCCTCACGCGCCTCCCCGACTTCATGCTCGCGCGCGACTTCGGCGCCGACGCCTTCCTCGGCCGCATGGCCCTGGTCGGCCGGTCCGTGGGGGACGATCGCCTGTTCGCCGCCCTGTCCGGCAAGGACCGCCCGGCTCCGCTCGCCGTCGCCGCGCTCATCGTCGAGGTGGCCCAGAACCCCGCGCTCGCCGGCAAGGCCATGCTGGTCACCGGCCTCGAATCCGTGCTCGACGCGCGCGACGGCTCCTTCTACAAGGACGGCCGCTTGGAGCTGGCCGTCGCCGCCTTGCTCCGCGCGCCCCTCGCGCTGCGGGTCGTGTTCACCAGCACGCTCGCGCCCGCCTTCTACGTCGAAGGGGAGGGCCGGCTCACCCGCGTCCTGCCCGTGGCGGGGCTCAAGGGGCGCGAACTGCACGAGCTGTACGCCAACTACGCGGCGCCGGAGTTCTCGCGGGATCGCTTCGGCCCGATCTCCGAGCGCACGCACGGCCACCCGCTCACCAACCGCTTCTTTGCGCTCACCGTGCGCGAAGACGGCGACGTGGACAACCTGCTCGAGCAGCCGCGTTTCCTGCGCGGCGAGTCGGTGGGCGATCTCGCCGCGCTCGAGCGCCACCTGAAAAACCGGGTGGGCAAGCTGGACGAGGCGACCCGCAAGTTGCTCGCGGCGGCCGCGCTGCCGCGCGATCCGGTGTCCCCCGAGGATTTGCAGGCCCTCGGCATCAACCGGCGGGCCCGCATCCAGCTGCTGTCGGACGGCCTCTTGGAGCAGACGCCCCACGATGACGGTCGGCGCTACCATGTGCATCCGCTCGTCGCCGCCCACCTCGACAGCCGCGAGGTCGAAGACTTCGACCGCATGGAGGCGTGGGCCGCGTACCTCCACGAGCGCAGCCGCGAGCGTAAAAAGGCCGGTGATACCCTGCAGTCCTTCGCGTTGGCGCAAGAGGGCAATCGCGTGCTCGTGTCGGCGCGCCGCCTGCGCAGCCGCCTCCGCCTGCCGGTCCCGGACAACGACGGCTTCGTCGACGCCATCCTGCGGATGACCCGCCGAAAGACCAACCCGCGCCCGGACATCGCGCGGCAGTGGCTCGCCGACGCGCTGGCCGCCGACGCGCTCAACCCGGACCTCCACCTCCTCGACGCCGAGCTCAAGGGCATCGAGAAGGCGCCGCAGGAGGCCATCGACGCCGCCTGGGCCCGTGCGGCGGCCGTCGGGCTCACCCCCGAGGTCTACCACCAGCAGGCCTCGCTCTGGATCTCTCGCAACCAGCGGCCCAAGGCCATCGCCGTGCTCAAGGACGGCGTCGCCGCGTTCCCGCAAGACGGCCGGATGCACCGCCGCCTCGCCGGCCTGCTCGTCAGCGTGCACCGCCCCGGCGAAGCCATCGAGGTGCTCAAGCTCGCGCGGGACCTCGAGCCTCTCATGCCCGACACCTACGCCATGCTCGCCGAGCTCTACGCGGCCGGCCCGGCAGACCAAGCGGCCGATGCCGAGGCCAACATCGCGGAGGCCCTGCGGCTCTCCCCGGACAGCCCGCAGCTCCAGCTTCGCAAGGCCGGCGTGCTGCGCGCCCGCGCCCTCGCCCTGGCCGATGACGCCGCGGCGGACGCCCTCATCGTCGAGGCGGAGGCCCTGGTCGATGGCACGCTCAAGGTCCAAAAGGACAGCGCGCGCGCCCTCTCGTTGATGGCCACCCTCCTGCTGGATCGCCGCGCCGAAGACGACCGCGCCTCCCGCATCGAGCGGGCCGGCTGGATGCTCGACAACGCGGCCAAGAAGGGCGATCACGCCGAGTCCCAGGCCCAGAAGGCCCGGTCGCTCGTGTACGGGGGCAAGGCCGCCGACGCCCTCGCGCTCATCGAGAAGGTCATCCGCCGCGAAGGCGGCCTCGCCGAGGCCTACCTCGTCAAGGCGGAGGCCCTCTATCACCTGGGCGACGTCTTCTCGGCGGTGGAGGTCCTCAAGCTCGCCCGCGAGCGCACCCCGCGCGGCAGCGCGCTGCGCGCGGCCGTCGAGCGCACGACCGAGCGCTACACCTCGCTCATCACGTCGGGCGGCGCGCTGGAGCTCCTGAAGGCCGCCGGGTCGGATGTGCAGTCTCGCTCCGTGCTCAACGGCGGCGACGCCGTGAAGCCCGCGGGCGGCGGCGGGAAATCGCCCAAGGCGGCGGGTGGGGCCACCACGGTCCGGCGCGAGGGGCGCGGGCGCAAGGGGCGCGGCGCGGCGGAGGCGGGGGCCGAGGCTGGCGCCGACGCCGACACCGCCGTCGGCCAGGGCCCGTCCGAGCCCGGCAGCAACGAGGCCGAGGCAGACGGCGCCACCGCCGAGGTCCCCGACGCTGGCGATCTGGAGGCGGCGGACAGCCCCCCCGGCTTCGACGCCCCGTCTGACGCCGACCCTCTGGACGAAGCCTGATGCCGCGCGCCGCGCTGCTGCTCCTCGCGGTCGGCGCGGCCTGCGGCTCCAGCCCTGCTGCCAAGCCCGGCGATGACACCGGCACCCCCGATGCCGTCGCTTGGTCGCCGCCGGATGTCGCGGGCCCCTTCGTGCCCGGCACCGAGGTGTCGTCCATCACCCTGGGCGACGGCCGCGCCGCCGAGGTGCAGGTCTGGTACCCCGCAGCGGCGGACGCCCCCGGCGCCCTCCACCGCTACGACGGCACCTTCTCGCGCGCCGCCCTCGACGCCCCGCCCGCCGCCTGCGACGGCCCGCGGCCCGTCGTCGTGTTCAGCCACGGCAACGGCGGCGTGCGCTGGCAGAGCGCCTTCTTCACCGAGCACCTCGCCAGTCGCGGCTGGGTCGCCATCGCGCCCGATCACGCGGGCAACACCATCTTCGACGACAGCGCCACCCTCGCCGAGCTGGTCCTCCGCCGGCCGCGCGACGTCGCCGCCACCTTCGACCACCTCCTCACCCTCGCCGGCCCCGGCGGCATCCTCGACGGATGCGTCGACGCCACCGCCGGCTACGCCGTCGTCGGCCACAGCTTCGGCGGCTACACCGCGTTCGCCGTCGCCGGCGCCGGCATCGACCTCCCCGCCTCCGAGGCCCACTGCGCGTCCGTCGGCGGCTGGCTCTGCAACGCCCTGTTCACCGCGGCGGAGTCCGAAGCCCCCGGCGCCACCACCCTCTCCCTCGGCGACCCGCGGGCCTGGGCCAGCGTGCCACTCACCCCCGCCGGCTGGGAGGTCCTCGTCGGCGGCCTCGCCGACATCGCCGTCCCCACGCTCGTCATGGGCGGCGGCCGCGACACCCTCACCCCCATGGACGACATGGTGCGCCCCATGGCGCAGGGCCTCCGCGCCCCGTCCCGCGCCCTCGCCACCCTGCCCGACGCCGGCCACTACACCTTCTCCGACGTCTGCGCGCTCGCCCCCACCTTCGAGGACTGCGCTCCCCCCTACCTCGACGCCGCCACCGCCCACCCCCTCATCGCCGCCGTCGCCACCGCCTGGCTCGAGCGCGAGCTGGGCAGCCCCGAGGCCGCCGCCTTCCTCCCGCCCGACAGCCCCCTCCTCGTCTGGGATCCCCTCCCCGTCGAGTGATTCGTCCGGCCCCGGGCGCCCCGCCGGCCGCTCCGCGGCCGCCGGCGGCCCCCCTCCGCGGGCGGCGCGGCCCGCGCCTCCGTG
>JBEIVK010000080.1:0-10618 GCA_040373935.1 Alphaproteobacteria bacterium | reverse complement strand
GCGGGACCGCCGGCCCCCCCACCGGCGGGCGGGCCCGCGTCACCCTGAGTGCCCGCGCCGATGGCCAACTGCCCGGTCTGCCCGCGCGCGGCCTTGCGTTTGGACGGCCGGCTGCGACCGCTGTCGGCGGCGGCCGGGGACGGCAGCGCGCCCGGGAGACGGACCGTGACCGGCGCGGCGATGGGATCGACCGACCAGGCGAGCCCCTTGCCCGACCGCCGCTCTGGTGCCCCGAAGATCGCGCGCAGGACCTCCCGGTGCCCCTGTACCCACGCCTGATCGAAGCCGGGGGGGAAGACCGCCGGGTCCACCACGACCCACCGAAACCCAGCCGCGCGCAAGGCGTCGACGTCCGCGGGCCGGACCTCCACCTCTCCACTGCCTCCGGTGGCGAGCATCGAGAGCGCGTGCAGCACGCCGTTGCCCTGGACGAAGGCCGACCATTCTGCAGGCCGATGCGCGGGAAGATGATCCCCCAGACCGCCGAGAATGGGCTGACCGTGGTGGACCTGAAGCCACAAGGCGTGGCGGCTGTCTGCGGTGGTGCCTGCGACCGGGGTGGTGACCAAGGCCCCGTCCAAACCCGCGTACAGCTCCGCGGACCACGGGCGTGCCGGAGCGGCGACGAGCGGATGGTACGGCTGGAGCAAGTGGGTCTCCAGCGCAAGGGCCACCGCGAGGACCGCGCCGGTGAGACCGGAGGGCAGCCGCACACGGGCGGCGATGCGGTCCGCGCCCAGGGCGGCGAGCGGCGCAAGGCCGGCGAGGAGCAGCAGCTCGGCCCGCTCCGGCCACCAGAGGCGCTCGAAGATCGGCGCGATGCGGGCGAGTCCGAGCCAGGGCAACGGAACCGGCACGACGGACCCGCCGGGCGTCTTGAGCCAGGGCCCCAGGGTGAGCACGTAGCCCGCCAACGCCAACGCCAACGCTGCCGAACGAGCGCGCCCCCGCCCGAGGGCGGCCCCCACGGCCGCACAGCCCAGGAGCAGGACGGACACGCGCTTGTCCGAGGGCTCGCCGTCGCCGTCCCACACGGGCCAAAGTGGGCTGTGCCCCTGGAACGTCGCCATGGAGAGGCCGAAGGAGCCTTGGTTCCAGGGAGGCTCCTCCATCCACGGCTCCAGCGCCCGCGCAACCCCCGGCATCGCGCCGTACGCCTGCAGCACGGGCACCGCGAGGGGGGCGACCAGGACCCCGGCGAGGGCCGCCGCCGCCGCCCATCGCAGCGGCCTGCGGGGCAGGAACGGCGCCGCGACGATGGCACCGATGGCAAAAAAGACACCGTGGAACCAATAGATGGCCGATGCCGACGCAGCGCCGGCCCCCGCGAGCCAGGGCCCCCCCCGACGCGCGATCGAGACCAAACCAGCGAAGCCAAGCAGCATCGGGGCGACGAGCGCCTGACTCACCCGGCCGTCCGTCAGCTCGACCAGCAGCGTCGTGCTCGTCATGGTGCCCACCATGGCCACCGCGGCTCCGCCCGCGCTGGCGCCGACCCGCCGCGCCAAGAACGCCGCGGCCCAGCCGGCGCTCGCCAGCGCCAGCCCAACCGCGAGGTTGAACCCATGCACGGGGCCCGCCAGCGCCAGCAGCGGGGCGCCCAGGGCCGCGTCCAACACGTTGCCCCACGCCACGAGGTCTTGCCCGAAGGGGTGGAAGTTGGCCGCGGCGTCCAGCGGCGAGCGCCCCGCCCGGAGGGCCTCGCCGACCCACCACCAGAGCCACAAGGTCCCCGTCCAGTCCGGCTGATCGCCTCCCCCGAGGATGCGCTCCTCGGACACATCGAGCCAAGCCGACCCCCCGAGCCAAGCCGCGAGGCAAACCCCCAGCAGGCCCCAACCCGCCGCGCTGAAAAGAGAGGCGCTGCGCACGCGTCACCGCGCAAACAGCGAGGCGGGGTCTCGGAAAGCCTTGAACTCCAGCGCGTTGCCGGACGGGTCGTCCACGAAGAACGTGGCCTGCTCTCCCGGCCCCCCCACGAAGCGGAGGCCCGGCTCCCGGCGAAAGCGAACCCCCGCCGCCCGCAGACGCACAACGAGCGCCTCCCACTCCGCCCACGGCAGCACCAAGCCGAAGTGCCGCACAGGAACGGCCTCGCCGTCTACCTCCCCGGCAGAGGAGGCCAAGCCCCCGCCGGCCTCGGGCGGCACCCGATGGGCGGACAGCTGATGCCCGCCGAGGTTGAAATCGACCCAGTCCTCGGTGGCACGGCCCTCCTGGGCGCCGAGGCAGCGCAGGTAGAAGTCGCGCGCAGCCGTGAGGTCTGCCACGGGGAACGAGATGTGGAAGGGACAAGGCATGGCCAACCTGCTTAGCCCCGCCGGGCGCGACGGGGAAGATCCGCCGCCGCCCCGAGCCGCACGAACAGCGCTTCCCAGGCGGCCTCGGCTGGAGACGCCCCAGCCTCCAGCGCGTCGAGCAGGTGGAGGAGCTGGGACAACCACTCCGGCGCCGCGGACTCCAACCACGCAACCGCCTTCTGGACGTTGCGCTGCCGCACACCCGTCTGGCGGGTGTGACCCAGCGCGGCGAGCGCGAGGACATGCGCCGCCGTGGCCTGCGCATCACCGAAGCTCCCATCGGCCCGTTGGACCCGGACGAGATCTCCCACGTCCACCCCGCCAGCGGCCCCGGCCACGGGACCCGCGCCGTCGACGGCACCCGCCAAGTCGGGGGGCGGGACGCGGGCCAGCGCCGCGGCGGAGGGCAATCCGAGGGCATCCTCCCCAAGGGCCATGGACTTGAGACGGGTGACGCCCGCCGCGAATCCGATCGGCGACGGCAGCGCGGCCACAACCACCCGGGCCAGAACCGAGGAGGCCAAAGACGCCGGCTTTGCCGCGCCGGCCGCGCCGCCGCGCCCCCCCACCGCGGACCCCTCGCCCCATCCCGAAGGCCGCTCGACCGGCTGCACGATGCGCCGCTGAGGCCCCTCGACGCGGAGGCTGTGGTCCACCGCGACCAAGGCCGTCCACCGCGACGCAAGGCCGGCGCCCAGCGCGACGCGACGCCCCTCGACCGCGATGCCCGCAGCCTCCATCGGATGGGTGAGGAGCCGGTCTTCGAGGTGCTGGAGCCGCGCCCGCGCGACCAAGGGCCCCAGCGGCAGCGGCGCGGGCGCACACGGGACCTCCCAGCGCAACGCGGCCGGCGCGCCCTCGACGACGACGCTGGGCCGCGCGCCCTCCAAGAGCAGCAGCGCGGGCCGCCCGCGGAACCAGGCGGGCGCGGGGCCCACAGGCGTGAAGTCCGGCACGGCACCTTCGTAACGGACCGCCACCGCCACCGAGGCCGCCAGCGGAGCCCCGAACCGGGACTCGACCCCCGCGACGACCGCGTCGATGTCGTCCGAGGGCGTACAGAAGGTGGCCGCGCCGCCACCCACGCGGGCGACCTGCTCCAGAAGCGCGACGTTGACCGCGGTGTCGATGCCGAGCGGGAAGACCCGCGCCCCGCGCCGCTGGTGTGCGACGACCTGCAAAAGCTGCTGCTCGTCGTTGGACTGGCCGTCCGTGACCAGCAGCACGGTGCGAAGCCGGCCCGCCGGCGTTGCCCCCGCGAGACCCGCCGCGAGCGCCGGCGCCAGCTCGGTGCCGCCACGGGCCTGAAGCCGCGCCACCCAGGCGTCGGCCTGGGCGAGCGAAGCGTCGTCGAGCGAGAGAAAATCAGCCGACATCGCCTCGACGCGATCGTCGAAGGCGAGGATGCGGAATCGATCCGTCGCGGACAGCCCCCGCAAGGCGCCCCGCACGGCCAAGCGAGCCGCCGCGATCTTGCGGCCCTCCATGGAGCCGGAGATGTCAATGAGGAAGACGACGTCCCGCGACACCGGCACCGCCGGCGCGTCCCCGTCGACCAACACCAAGGTGAACCGGCCATCGGACCACGCCCGCACCGGCGCCGCAGCCTCCCCGCCCGGGCGGAAGTGGAGGACGAAGTCGCGGTCCAAGGTCGCCCCGGTGGGCGCCACCCGAAGGCCGCCGTCGTCCATGTCGATGACCGCACAGTGTTGCGCCACGCGAAGTCGGCGCACCGGCCCGCAGAGGCGCACCTCGAGATCGAGCGGGGTGCCACCCGCGAGGCGAACGGGCGGCGTGAGGCGACTGGCGTCGGGGACCACGGTGGTATCGGGGCTCACCCCGGGGCCCGCGTGCCCGATGGGCACCCCGGGCGTGTACCGCGGAGCCACGCCGAGCGGCAGACGAAGAACGACGTCCCCGTCCTGGATGTCCAGCGGAAACTCCACCCGCAGGTGCACCTCTGCCTCGCTGTGGGGGGGGAGCCGCGTCACCTCGATGGTGTGCACATCCCCGCGCTCCTGGGTGAGAAGCGCCGCCCGGTGCCCGGCCTCTCGGGCAGCCACGAAGCGGGCCTCCGCGTCCTCCCGCGGCGCACACTCGAAGCGAACCTCTCCGTCGCCCGCCCGCAGCCAGGCCTGCACGACCGCGCCCCCGGGCGGCAGCGGAAAGATGTGAACGGCCTCCAGCGGCTCGCCGTAGGGATTGACGAAGACCTGCACCCACTCGACCTGGGCGACCGGCCCCAGGACGGTGGCCCGCACCCGAACGGAGTGCAGCGGCAGCGGCGTCTCGATGCCGCGCACCCGTGCGAGCAGGGCGCCAAGGTGGCCCTCTGCGGGGGGCGCAGCGGGGAGAGACTCCGCGAGGACACGGACGACAGCAGACGCTGGGCTCATCAGGCAACTCCGAGGGCGCGGGCGAGGGTGACGAGGGTGGAAGCGACATCGGGCACGCGGGCCGGATCGACCAGGACAACCACGCCTGGCGCGATCTCCTGGGCGGACCAGGAGCGCCCCCAAGGCGATGGCGCGGGCTCGGCCACCACCGCGGCAGGCCCGGTGAAGACGGGTGCGGACGCGGCGCCGGCCTCCGCCAGAAGCGCCTCCAGCTCTGCGTCCGTGGCGCCGGAGAGCGCGAGCTGGATTTGATCCAGCTTGTAGCCGGCGACCTGCAGGCGCTTGACGGCGGCGGCCTGCGCGGCGTGGCGCCGACCATAGCGGGCCTGCCGGGCGCGGTAGAGCGGGCGATCCACCAAGCCCAAGGACTGGTAATACCGGATGGTGCGGGCATCTGGGGCAGTAGACACCCTGCCGTCCCCCACCGCGGGGAGGCCCGCGCACATGGCCTCCAAGGCTGTGACGAGCTCGTCCAGGGTGATGTCGGCGGAGGCGGCGGGCAGATGCGCGAGCATGCACTCACTGTAATCCTGACAGTGTTTGCTGTCAACGACTTCCGGCGCCCGCGAACGCACCGCCAAAAACGACAAGCGGCCCGACGCCCCCGCCGAGCCGCCCGCCGCCGCCACCGCCTCAGGCCAGGACTTCCATCCCCGCGTCGTCTGCGCTCGCGCCCGGGTCGGTCACGAGCATCTGCCACGCCGTCGAGAGGCTGCGGCGCAGCTCGTCCTTCGACTGCAGCCGGGACATCGCCCGCGCGATGTACTTGGGACGGTAGTAGAAGCGAAGGTACGCGAGCCGGCACCAGCGCTGGATCTCCGCGTCGGACATCGCGCACAGCGGGCGGGGGATCGGGTCGTCCGTGCCGTTCAGGATGTGCTCGCGCCAGTAGTCGCGCCCCGTCTCCTTGAGCAGCAGCGTGTACATCTCGGTGGCCGGCATCGGGGTCACCTTGGAGAACTGCGCGTAGTCGAGATCCAGCTCCAGGGCGAGCTTGATGGTCTGCCGGATGGTCGCCTCCGTCTCGTACGGATTGCCCACCATGAAGTAGCCGAAGGTGTTGATGCCGTGCGCCTTCGTTCGGCTCACGACATCCCGGTACATCTCAAGCGATGTGGACTTCTTGAGGGTCTGCAGGATCTCGCGATTGCCGCTCTCGATGCCGTAATAGATCCTGTTGCAGCCAGCCTTTCGCATCGCTGCCAGCACATCGTCGGTGATGCAGTCCACGCGGGTCCGCGCGGCCCAGACGATGTCCAGCTTTCGCCGTTGGATCTCCTCGGAGATGGCGATGACCCGCTCCTTGCGGATGGTGAAGCTGCTGTCGAAGAAGTCGAGCTCGCGGATGCCCTGCTCCTTGACCGCGATCTCCAGCTCGTCCACGACGTTCTTGGGGCTGCGCGCCCGGAACGGCTTGCTGCCTTGCTCGCAGAAGATGCACTTGTAGGGGCAGCCGCGGCTGGTGATGAAGCACGTGAAGTTCTTGTATTGGCTGATGAACGAATAGTAGATGCTGTTGTCGATGAGGTGGCGCGCCGGGAAGGGCGCCTCGTCCACATCGCAATCGGGCGCCTTCGGCGTCACCACCACGCTGCCATCGGCCTGCCGGAACGCGATGCCCCGCACCTCCGCGAGGTTTTTCTTGCGGGTCAGGGCATCGAGCAGCGCCGGCAGGGCGTTTTCGGCTTCGCCCGTCACTGCATAGTCGAGCTCGGGGTAGGTGAGGGTCTCGCGCGGGTAGATGCTGAGGTGCACCCCGCCGACGATCACCGGCACCTCGACCTTCTCCCGGATGGCCTTGATCCACGCCATCGACTGGAAAAAGAGGTAGGTTGTGAGCGTATACCCCACGTAAGACGGCCCAAAGCGCCGCAGCCGGTCCACCGTTTCGTCGAGCGTGAGCCCTTCGGCGTGGGCGTCAACGAAGAGGACCTCACAGCCCGCCTTCTCCAGGATGCCCGCCACGTAGAGCAGCGAGAGCGACGGGAAGATGCCGTAGTTCTCCTTGACCGTCTTGATGCCGGGCTCGTTCCGGACCGGGCCGTACGGCGGATACACCAGCGCGACCTTGAGGCCACCAAGACGCGGAGAAGTGCTGGGGCTGGGCATTCTCAACCTCGCCTCGTGACTGTACCCCAAAATGGACCGCCGGGAAGTCGGATGCTACACCGACCCGGTGCGCCGCCACCTGCCCACCTTGCCTCCGTGGACCGCCGCCCTCGGGCCGCTGGCGTTCGGCGCGGCCTTCTTCGCGTGGTGGGTCCTCCAGAACCCTCTGCCCGACGGCTGGCAGAACGAGTACCTGCACGTGGGGAACGCGGCCGACCTCTGGGGCGCGCTGCGGGAGGGCGATCTGTGGCACCTCCGCTGGTACATGTACACGGGCTACTGGCCCTGGGGCTTCCTGGCGGCGCCGTGGCCGCTGGTCGCCGTGGCTGGGCCCACCCTCGACGCCCTGCGGGCGGCCAATCTCCTCCACCTCGCCGTGTTGCTCGGCGCCGTTTGGGCGCTCGGCCGGCGCCTCGACGCGCCCGGCGCCACCTGGATCGTCGTCCTGCTCCCCGGCGTTTTGGGCGCGCTGGTCCGCTTCGAGCCCAACCTCGCGGCGGTGGCCTGGACGGCGGCCGGCCTCGCTTGCCTCAACGCGACGTCCGGCCTCCGGGACCGCCGCGCAGCGCTCGGGTACGGGCTGTGCCTGGGTGTCGGCCTCCTCATGGATCGCCTGACCGTCGCGTTTTTCTTGCTGCCCGCCCTGCTGCCTCACCTTCGGGGCGCCGGCCGGCGCGGGACCCTGAACCTCGGCCTCGCGTTCCTGCTCGCCCTCGCCCTCGCCGGCCCGTACTACCGGGAGTTCTTCCTTCGCCACAGCGAAGAGCTGCTGAGTCAGGCCCCCGTGGGCGAGATCGACGCGGCCGGCCAGCGCACAGACGCGGCGCCCCAGTGGCCGGCGCTCTACTACCTGTTCGTCCTCTTGGACGCGCAAGCCGGCCTGATCCCCGGCCTGGCGCTGCTGGCCGGGCTCGTGGCGACGGCGCGCGTCGCGTGGCGGGGCGAGCCGCGGGCCTCGACGAGCCTGCTCTGGGCCGTCCTCGCCCCCGTGGTCTTTTTTACGTTCATCGCAAAGAAGCAGGCGTACTACACGTTGCCCGCGCTCGCGCCGCTGGCCGTGCTCGCCGCCCGGCACCGCAGCACCCGGGTCCTCGCCCTCGCCGGAGCCCTCCTCCCCCTGCCGTGGGCCCTCACGGGGCGCGGCCCGGGGCATGGCCTGTCCTTGTATACCCTGCCCGAAGCCTGGGTTCGCCCACGCCACACCTTGCTGGCGCCGCCCTCCCGGATGGACCGCGCGGCGCTCGACGCCATCGCCACGGCGATCCCGCGCCTGCCGCCCCGCGGCGACATGGTCCGCGCGGCCGCGCCCGGGCACCGCGGGACTCCGGTGCTCGTGCTCTCCGAAGACGAGCGCCTCTACGAAGGCTTCCTGGTGCTCGCGCTGCGCGAGCGCATCCCCGGCGCGCAGGTGCGCGGGCTCGCGCTCGACCCGAACGGAACCGCCGAGCTGCTGGACGACACCGACATTTTTGTCTGGGCGGGGCCCGACGAGGCGGCGGGATGGCCAACGGCAGCCCGGGTGGACGCCGTGCTGCGCGGCGATCACTACGATGTCGGCCGCCTCCCTCCAATCGGGAAAAAGGTAGAGGCCGCGCGCGCAGACTTCACGCTGCTGGCGCGCTTCACCGTGGACGACACGGACGTCCTCGTCTACGCCCGGTCTGGTGCAGGGGCCGTGCCACCGCTCCCCGGACCGGATTAGTGCCTGCCCAGAGGTGACGCCTTGGCCGCTTCGGACCCGCGCTCCCGCCCGATCGACGACGGCCCGCGCCCCGCAGAGATCGCCCGCGGCGCCATGAACCGGCTGAAGGTGCTGGCCGAGGTGCTCCGTCAGCGCGGGGACGCGGAGGCCGCATCCGGGGCCTTCGCCGCGGCCATCGCCCCGCTGCACGCCGCGGCGTCGGTCACGCTCGAGGTCGACGAGCGCGGCTTCACCGTCGACGGGGTCGAGGTCCTCGGCGGGGACCTCGTGGCGAAGGTGCTGCTCGATGGGCTGCAAGCAGAGGGGCTCTCACGGGTGCACATCCTGCCGGGCGCACCCGCCGACGAGGTGACGCAGCTCGCGCGCCTGTTGGCCCGCGACTGGCGCCAGCGCTCCAGCACCGAGGACGACCTCGAGCTCCGCGCCTGGCAAGCCCGGTTTCAGCACGTCCATCTGGAGTTGCGGGGCCGCTCGGTGCACGAGCTCGCCGACGTCGAAGGCGTGAGCGCGGAGGCGATGGTGCGCCGGCTGCTTCGACGGCTCGGGCTCGACTGGCTGGAGGGCGACGGCGGCGCGCTGGAGGGGGAGGTCGCCGCGCTGATGGCGGAGCTGCGGGCGATCCCGGACGGCGAGGACGCTCCCGCCCCCGACACCGACCTCCGCGCCCGCACCGCCGAGGGCGCCGCCGCCTTCGCGTCGATGGACGCGGCCCAGCTGGACACCGCGGCGCTCGGCGTGCTGGTTTTCGAGACGATGCGGGGCCTCTGGGACCCGGCCGAGGTCCTCCGCTTCGCCGAGCGCCTCGCAGACCGCGCGCTGGAGTGGCTGGCCGCCGGGGACGTGGACGCCGCGAGCGTCCTGCTGCGGCGGGCGGCGCTGCTGGGCGAAGAGGACCTCTTCCCCGGCTGGAACGGCGGCCCAGCGCTGCGGGAGGGGCTCGCCAGTCTCTTCAGCGAGCGGGCGGCGGCCGTCATCGAGGGCCAAGCCCGCCGCGCCGGCGCCGACGCAGCGTGGCACCGCTTCTTGTTCAGCTGGGCCCAGTTCGCCACCCCGGGAGCGCTCGGCACGCTGCTCGCCGTGGGTGCGCGCCTGGAGGACCTGGGGCAGCGCCAGGCCATCGCCGACGGCCTCACGCTCCTGGCCGACGCCGGGGGAGCCGGCCTGCGAGAGCTGCTCAGCACCACGCCCGACGACCGCCTGCCCGTCGTGCTTCTCGCGCTGCGGCGGCGCGCCGACGCGACGCTGGTCGAGCCCATCCTCGCGCGGGAGCGGTCGCCCGCGCCGGCCGTCCGCGAGGCGGTGCTCATCGCCCTGCGCGACCACCAGTCTCCGCGGATCAAACAGGTGGTTCGCGCCGCCCTGGGAGATGCGGACCGCGCGGTGCGTCTGGAGGCGCTGCGCTACGTCTCGGTGTACCGGGACGCCGAAGCCGCGGGCCTGACCCTCGACACCCTGCGGGCGGGCGGGCCGCCCGGGGCCGACGAAGCCGAGCTGCGGGCGTGGGCGATCGCGGCGGCGCTCACCGGCCGGGAGCCGGCCTTGCCCGCGCTCGAAGCGCTCGCGACCGAGGTCACGCGGCGGCCCGAGCTCGCGCGGGCCAGCCTCCACGGCCTGCGGGCCGCGGGGGGCGCGGGGCGCGCCACCTTGGACCACCTTGGGCGGTCACACCCGGAGCTGCGCGCGGAGCTGCGCGGCCTGCTCGGAGGGACGAGCGCATGACCCACAACCCCGCTTCGCTGCTGCTTGCGGTGGCTGCGCGCCTGGGCCAGCTGCTGCGCACCGCGCCCATGTACCCGGACCACCACCCGGCGCTGGACACCGCGCTCGATGCCCTCGCGGAGCGCCTCGGCGCGGCCCTCGACGCCCTCGGCCCGACCCGGTTCCTGCTCGCGAGCCCGCACTTCCTCGCCGGAGACACGACGGTCCGCATCCCGACGGACCTCGAGCCCATGCTCAATGAGCTTCAGAGGGTGCTGAACACGCGCGGGGTCGGCGGCTTTCGGCTGTTGGGCCCGGCGGACGCACGCGAGTTGATGCGCCTCGCCCGCACCTTGATCGACAGCGACCCCGCCGTCGACGCCACCCCGGAGGCGCTCGCCGAGGCGCTCGCG
>JBEIVK010000539.1:0-3295 GCA_040373935.1 Alphaproteobacteria bacterium | reverse complement strand
GCGGGGCCGGCGGCCTCGGCGCGGCGATCCTGGCGGTGGACGGGGACCGCGTCCTCGCGTCCGCGCCCCGGGACGGCCCCGGCGGCGCGCTGTTCCTGTTCGACGCGACGGCGACCGGCGCCGGGCCGGTGCGCCTCGCCGACGCCCCACCCGGCGATCTCGGGCTGGGCCTGCCGCTCGCCGCGTTCTCTCCCGTGCTGATCGCGACCGGCGTCGCGCGCCACCCGGACGCCACCGCCGGCTCGCCCGGCGTGCGGATCTGGTCTGTCAATGGATTATGGGGCGATTGATCGTTCGCCCTTGCCGCGGGCATATTTCCTTCCGTCTCCTGGAGATCCCATGATTCCCCGCAGCCTCCTCGTGCTCTTCGTCCTCGGTGCCTGCCGCAGCGGCAGCGGCAAGATCAACCCCGACGACACCAACCCCGACAACACCGAGGCCGACGCGGACACCGACGCCGACACCGACGCCGACACCGACGCCGACACCGACGTCGACACCGGGGACACCGGGGGCGGCGACGGCAGCGGCGGCGACGGGGGGGGCGACACCTCCACCGACGACGACGGCGACGGCCTCTCCGAAGACGACGGCGACTGCGACGACACCGACGCCTCCATCCTCCCGGGCGCGGCCGAGGCGCAGGATCTCATCGACCAAGACTGCGATGGCCTCGTGGACGAGGACTTCATCGCCGCCGGCGACGTCATCGTCTCCGAGGTCATGCTCAACCCGGACCGCGTGGCCGACACCTCCGGCGAGTGGTTCGAGGTCTTCAACACCACGCTGGTGGACATCAACCTGAAGGGCTGGGTCGTCACCGCCGACGACGGCAACACCTTCACCATCACCACCGACCTCGTCGTCCCCACCAAGGACTACGCGGTGCTCGGCGTCTCCGCGGACGCCGCCGCCAACGGCGGCGCCACCGTCGACTTCGTCTACGACCGCGCGGCCTTCTCCCTCGCCGACGAGACGGACTCGATCTACCTGAACCTCCTCGGCGCCGCGATCTCCGGCGTCTCCTACTCGACCGCCTGGGGCCCGCGCGACGGCCTCTCCCTCCAGCTCGACGTCGCCCGCCTCAACAGCGTCTCCGCGCCGCGCTCCGAGAACTGGTGCAACGCCTACACCGCCTTCGGCGACGGCGACTACGGCACCCCCAACGACCGCAACAAGTGGTGTCTCAACCTTGATCACGACGGGGACACCTTCTCCGTCGACACCGGGGACTGCGACGACAGCGACGACACCATCTACCCCGGCGCCGACGAGGCCTGGGACGGCGTGGACAACGACTGCGACGGCATCTCCGACAACCTCACCGCCGACGACGCGACCTCCACCCTCGACGGCGTGGACACGGACTACCTCGGCTTCCAGAGCAGCCTCTCCGCCCTCGACTACGACGGCGACGGCACCCTGGACCTCGCGGTCGGCGGCACCTACGTCAACAGCAACGGCACCGGCGGCGTCTACGTCGTGTCGAGCGCCGACGCCGCGACCTGGTCGGGCACCGCCGACAGCAACGCCGAGGCGGACATCGACGGCGCGGGCTCCTACGGGTACTTCGGCACGATGGCCCAGCGCCAGGGAGATCACGACGGCGACGGCCTGCAGGACCTCCTCGTCGCCGGCACGGACTACTCGGGCTGGAGCGGCGGCAGCAGCGTCCCCGCCGTGGCCGTCTTCCTCAACGGCGACATCTCCGACGGCGACTCGGGCGACGCCTCCATCCGCTTCGATGGCAGCCTCTCCACCTACTTCAACGCCAAGGTGCAGGGCGCCCTCGACTTCGACGGCGACGGCTTCGACGACCTCTTCTACGGGGACCACTACGGCGCGTCCTCGTCGTACCGCCGCGGCTATGTGCCCTTCTTCTCGGTGGGCGGGCTGAGCGGCTCCTCCTACGACCTCTACGACGACTACGACTTCTACCTCCAGGGCGACAACTCGGGCGACGGCCTGGGCTGGTCCATCGGCGGGGACGACGTGGACGGCGACGGCTACGACGACGTCCTCCTCGGCGCGCCCTTCGACGACAACGGCGCCTCCAACGGCGGCTGCGTCTTCCTCGTCAGCGGCCAGGCCGGCCTCTCGGGCAACGCCAGCGTCGGCTTCGGCGCCCAGGCCAGCATCTGCGGCGACACCGCCAACGCCCTGCTCGGCTGGAACGCCGAGCCGCAGCTCGCCGACTTCGACGGCGACGGCACCCTGGACCTCGCCCTCTCCGCGCCCGGCGCCGACAAGGCCTACGTCTGGTTCAACGCCGCCAGCCTCAGCGGCAGCGTCAGCACCAGCGCCGCCTCGGTCACCATCAGCCACGCCGGCACGGCGGACCTCTTCGGCTTCGCGCTCGCCACCGGCGACGTCGACGGCGACGGCAAGGCCGACCTCTTCGTCTCCGCCCCGGACGGCAACGCCTTCGACCCGGACTCCAGCAACTACGACGTCCCGGCCGACGAAGCGGGCGTGGTCTACCTCTTCGGCGGCGCCGACATGCCCACCACCGGCGCGGCCGCCGTCGACACCACCGCCGCCCGCGGCGCCATCACCGGCGCCGGCAACGACCTCTTCGGCCTCAGCCTCCTGAGCGCCGATTGGTCCGGCGACGGCAAGTCGGACCTCGTCGTCACCGCGCCGAACTGGACCTCCGACTACGGCCGCGCCTACCTCTTCGTCGTCCCGTAGCGCCTGCGGCACCGTGCGCCTCGCCGGGCAGCCCCGGGCTCGGCGCTTATGTCTTTAAACGGTTGTTTTATGGGGGCAGGGGGGCTCCGCCCCCCCGCAACGCCCCCCCGTCGCGCCCCCGCCTCCCGCCGCGGGAGAGGAAGGGGGCGTTGCGGGGGAAACCTTGGTTTCCCCTGCCCTCTCTTTGCCTTGCCCCGCCGGACTACCCGTCGAGGGCCGCCGCGACGAGGCGCTGCACCAGGGCCGGATCGGCCCGGCCGCCGGTGGACTTCATCACGACGCCGACGAAGTAGCCGGCGAGCCCGGTGCGCCCGGACTTGTAGGCGGCCACGCGGTCCGGCGCGGCGGCGAGGGCGGCGGCCACGGCGGCGCGCACGGGCCCCTCGTCGGTGAGCGCGCCCAAGCCGCGGGCGGTGACGATGGCGTCCACGTCGCCGCCTTCGGCGAGCAGCACGGACAGCACCTCGCGGGCGGCCGGGCCGGTGAGCGCACCCGCGGCCTGCTTCTCGCGCACGGCCACCAGCGCGCCGGGAGACGCGGCCCAGGCCCCCACCGGGCGGCCCTTGGCGAGCGCCCGCAGCTCGTGCACGACGAGGGCGGCGGC
>JBEIVK010000386.1:0-4301 GCA_040373935.1 Alphaproteobacteria bacterium | reverse complement strand
CCAAGGCCGCCGCGTCCGATTCGTCGAGAACGAGGCCCAGCGCCGTGCGCAGCCAGGCGTCGAGATCTGCGCGCAGCGCAAGCGCAGCGCCCACCTGAACGTGGCGGCCCCAGGCACCACCGCGCCACGCCGTGCCGAGCGGGCCGGCCAGCTCGGCGAACAGCGCCGCGCGGGTGGGCACGCCCTCGGGGGGCGCCACGACGGCGGGGGCCATCCGGAGCACGCGGGCCGGAAGTGACGGGCCGAGGCCAAGGTCTGTCGAGGGCTCCTCCCAAGGCGCCGCCACCGGCAGCACGAGGTGGGCGCGCCGCGCGGCCTCGGACCAAGCCGCGCCGACGACGACGAGGGCGTCGAGGCTGCCGAGCGCCGCCGCACCGCCCGGCAGGGTGGGAACCGGGTCCCCGTCGAGCACCAGCAAGGCCTTCAGCGCCTCGTCGCCGGTCGCGGCGAGGGATTCGGCGAGGGCCGCGCTGGACGCCCGCCCGAGCAGCAGAGACCGCGCGCCCGCGGTGGTGCGCGGCGCCTCGCCCGTCCCGACGAAGGCCAGCAGCGGCTGCGGATCCACGAGGGGCAGCGGGTCGAAGAGGCCGCCGGGGCGAAGCGCGTTGGCGGTGACCGCGTGCAGGGTGGCCCAGGCCCACGCGCCGAGGCCGCCGTGCGCGTTCGCGAAGCTCTCGGCGTCCGGGTGGACCACGGCCATCGCCGCGCGGCTGAACTTGAGCGCGATGCCGGACAGGGTGGCGGCGTCGAGGCCACAGATGGCCGCGCAGCGTTCGACCGGCCAGGGCGCCAAGGTGTCGACGAGCTCCGGCCAGCCGGTCGTGTAGTCGTCCACGAACTGCACGTCCCGCCAGCCGCCCTTCACGACCGCCGACAGCAGCCCGAGCAGGAAGAAGGGCTCTGTTCCGGGGCGCAGCGGGAGGTACTGGTCGGCCCCCGCGGCCCAGGCCGTGCGCCGCGGACCCGCGACGATGAGGCGCGTGCCCTTGGTCTTTCGCGAGAACTGGATCGCCGCCGCGTGGCCCATGCCCGCGAGGCCCGGACCCCAGTCCGTCTCCGGCTGCCCTCCCCCCAGGACGATGACGACGTGGGCACGGCCGAGGTCGCTCTGCAAATGGGCGGGCTGTCCCACCATCCGCTCGATGGCGCGCACGCGCGGACCCGCCGCGTCCACCCACGGGGAGAAGACGTTCGGCGTGCCCGCGGCGGCGGCGAGCGCCAGCGCGCGGGCGAGGGACCGCGGGTCCTGCTCCGTGACGGGGCCGATCCAGAAGCCCGTGCGCGCCGGCTGGCCGCGGTGCGGAGCCCACAACCGCCGCAGCTCGGCCCGGGCCGCCTCCCAGGAGATCGGCACCAGCGCGTCGCCCTCCCGCTTGTGCGGCTGGAGGATGCGGGGGGCCGCGAGGGCCGCTGCCGGGCGCGCGCACACGTGGCCGGCGCTCACCGGGTCGTCTGGATCCCCATCGAAACGGGTGACCTGGCCGCCGGCGGTGGTGACGCGCAAGCCGCAGGCAGCGGGGCAGAGTCGGCAGACGAAGGGTTCGGCCATGCGGGGGGCATTATCCCGCGCGCGGCGCCGTGCCGCCTACGCGCGACCGAGGCGACGCAAACGGGCGGCGGCGGCGCCGGGCGTCGGACCGAGCCACGCCCCGAGCGCCTCGAGGGCGGCCGTGCGTTGCAGCGCACCGACGACGTCCGTGAGCAGGGCGTCGAGGTCCGGGCCCCACGCGGCGGCCAACCACGGGACCACCGGCGCGTCGGGCGCCGCCTCGAGCAGCCCAGCGGCCGCCGACACGGTGGCCGCCCGCTGATCGGCGGCGATCAGCACCAGCAGCCCCGCCACATCGCCCGTCTCCACCACCTCGCGCACCACGGCGCCGGGCTGGCGGGCGTCGACCCACGCGCGCAGCGCGGCCCGGTAGCCCGTGCGGCCCCGCAGGGCCGAGAGGTGTCGGCGCCCAGCCTCCACCCCTTCGACCGCCACGCTCAGCTTCGGCAGCCAGCTCGCGTCCGGATGCCGAGCGATCGCCGCGTCCAGCGCTTCGCCCGCGGCCTCGCCGCCCAGGTCGGCCAGGCGACGGTACAGGGGCGCGGGGCCGAGCACCCGCTCCAGCGCGCTCAACTGCCGAAGCGCCGCCCGCACCGCCACCGCACCGCCGGACGCCCGCGGGCCCACGCAGAGCTCGGCGAGCACCACCGGGTCCCGCGCGGCCAACCAGTCGTAGATGCCATCGACGGGCGGCCCATCGACCAATCGCTGGGCGAGGGCCCCGCGCAGGACCTCGAGGTCGCGGCGCGGGTCCAGCCCGCGGAGGAGGTCGTCGGAGAGAGCGGTCACGGGCGGTCTCCGCAGCGGCGCGCGAAAGACGATGCGTCCGGGAGCACCGGCTCTGCGCCGGCGGGCGCAGCGACAACGAGCTGCGGGCGGCGCTCCAAGGTCAGCACGCCCGGGACCGCCAGCGGCCGCCCGGCCAGCCCGAGCAGCGGGTGCCCCAGCGGAACGAGCGCGCGGAAGGCATCGTCAAAGCGGCCCCACACTGCGCCGAGGCCCACTCCGGCCACGCCGACCCCGCCGCCGTCTTCGGCGACGAACAGAAGGCACAGGTCCCGGCCCGCCTCCGGGCCCAGGCGCTCGGGGCGGATCTCGTCGAGGAGCGACCACGCCCGCCGCAGCAGGCCGTGGCGGTCCGCGTCCCAGAACACGCCGTCCGGCGCCGTGCGCAGCGTCGCCTCGACCCGCCGCGCGACCCGCCACGCCTCCTCGGGCCCCGCGCCGGTCGCCACCCGCCCAGCGAAGCCCATGCGCGAGCGGCCGGCACAGACCTCACCACGGAAGTGCCCCAGGAACGGGAGCTCTCCCTCGTCCCCGAGCAGGCGCGCCGGCAGCCGCGGAGGGAGGCTCAGACGTAGATCTCCCGATCGAGGACGGTGGCGGTGGCCTGCCCGAACCCGATGCACATCGTGAGCAGGCCGTAGCGCAGGTCGCGCGCTTCGAGAGCGGACAACAGCGTGGCCGTGAGGCGCGCGCCCGACGCGCCGAGCGGATGCCCGAGCGCGATGGCCCCCCCGTGCACGTTGAGCCGCTGCGGCGCCACGCCCAGGGCCCGGCCACAGCCCAGGGCGACCGACGCGAAGGCCTCGTTGATCTCCACGAGGCCGATGTCGGAGATGCGCAGGCCGGCGCGCGCCAGCGCCTTTTCGCTCGCGGGCACCGGCCCCGTGAGCATGATCGTCGGGTCCACGCCCGCTGTCGCCATGCTCACGATGCGCGCCCGCGGCCGCAAGCCGTACTCCTTCACGGCGCGCGCGCTGGCGACCAGCACCGCGGCCGCGCCGTCGCTGATCTGCGACGCATTGCCCGCCGTGATGACGCCGCCCTCTTCAAAGGCCGGCTTGAGCGAGGCGAGGCGCGCGGCGGTGGTGTCACGGCGGATGCCCTCGTCGGCGCGGACATCGCCCACGGGGATGATCTCGGCGTCGAACAAGCCGGCGTCGGTGGCCGCGGCGGCGCGCGCGTGGCTCTCGAGGGAGTAGGCGTCCAGGTCTTCCCGGGACAGACCGTAGCGCCGCGCCACCAGCCCGGCCGAGATGCCCTGCGGCACCACCGTCGTGCGCCAGGCCAAGGACTCGGCCGGCATCACCATCCCGCCGTCGTAGACCATGTCGGCGCCCATGCGCACCCGCGACATGCTCTCGACGCCCGCGGCGATCACGAGGTCCTGGTGGCCCGACGCGACGCCCATCGCCGCGAAGTGCAGCGCCTGCTGGCTGCTGCCGCACATGCGGTTGACCGTCGTGCCCGTGACGTCGAAGGGCAGGCCCGCGATGAGCGCGGCGTTGCGCGCGATGTTGAGCCCCTGCTCGCCCACCTGCGTGACACAGCCCATCACCACGTCGTCGATGAGCCGCGGGTCCACGCCGGCCCGCGCGACCAGGGCGCGCAACGGCGCCGCGGCGAGATCTTCGGCGCGCAGCCCCGCGAGGCCCCCGCCCTTGCGCCCGATGGGCGTGCGCACGGCATCGATGAGGAATGCGTCAGACAAGGGACCTCCGGCGGCGCCTCAGAGCTTCTCGAAGACACCGCATTCGAGCATCTCCGCACCATAGTACGGGTTGCGGATCGCCGTCTCGGACTGCAACCAGCGGCCCGGCTTCATCGGGCAGAACGCGAGAGCGACCGCCGGGCCCGAGCCGCCGCGGTGGGCGCGCGCGAAGAGCAGGATCGCGTCGGTCATGTCGAGGAGCTCCTCGCGGGCGGTGGGAAGGTCTCGGCCGTTCATGGCGTCGGCCCGGGCGGCGAT
>JBEIVK010000784.1:0-2082 GCA_040373935.1 Alphaproteobacteria bacterium | reverse complement strand
CGCGGCAAGGCCGCGCGCGGCTGCAGGCGGCTGAAGTCGCAGACGAAGAGAGCGAGCTCCGCCGGGCCATGCGGGTCCGGCAATGCCAAGGCGCGGGAGGGGTCCCGGACCCGGAAGAAGCCGTCGGCGTAAGGGGCGCGCCGCGGCAGCACAGACGCGGCGAGGAGCTTGCTCCAGTGCGGGGCGAGGATGGCCACCGGCACTAGCAGAGCGCACAAGGCGCGGTCTGCCATGGCCTTTTCCAGCGCGGCCCGCAACAGGGCGATCGGAGGGTGGATGAAGAGCACTTCGCGATGAGCCTCGCCGCAGGCGGGGCAGGTGCTCTGCGCCCAGTCTGGGACACACAGTGCGTCGATCGCCTCGGAGCCAGGCTCGGGGAAGCGGCTCCAGAAACGGGGGACCCGCGCGTTGGACTCGGACGCGAAGGCGTCAACCGTGATGCGGCCCAAGCCGGCGGCGTCCACGGCCGTCTGCGACAGCTGCCAGAGCTCGTCGGAGACCGCGGGACCGAGGATGGACTGCACGTTTGCGGTCTCGCCAAGGTCGTCGCCGGCGCGGGACGCGCCGTCGATACCCTCCGCGACGAGGGTGAGGCCGGGGACGTGCAGCGGCAGGAGGTCAACGTTGGCGGCGGCCGCGGCCCGGTCCATGCGCAGCGCGCAGCGCTGCATCACTGGTGAGCGGGTGCTGCCCTTGCGGAAGCACGCGATCGCGGCGGCAGCGTCGTTCCGCAGGACGCAGGTGAAACCGTGGATGTTGACAGCCTGGGCGAAGGCCTCGAAGGCGAGGACCCCGCCGAGGGCCTCCCGGAAAGGTTGCTGGCTGACGTCCCAACCCGCCGGCCAGGAGCCGACGAGGAGGAGGTCCCTCAGCGACCAGACGGCGCCGGAGAGTTCCCACCAGCGCGCCAGCGCGGCCCAGCCGACGGGCGACGCGTCCCACGTGAGCCCGCAGAGGAGCGCCCGTGCCTCGCCGGAGAGCAGTGTGGCGTACGCCGAGGAGGCGACGGGGGGCCAGAGCGGTACGCCCAGCGGCCCGTAGCGCTCGATGATGGTATCGATCTCGGCAGCCAGCTCCGAGAGGCCGGCCGGGAGTGGCGCGGGCCGGTCGTAGAAGACCGAGACGGTCCGGGCGAAGGGGGAGCGGCTTGCCGGGCCGTCGTCCTTGGGGAGGGGGCCCATCAGGCACTGCATCTCCGTGACACGGATGCGAAGGTGACGGATCGCCGTCGAGTAGTGCAGCAGGCGTCCCTTGACCCGGTCGAGGTCGCGCATCGACCAGAGCTCGGCCGATGTGCGGAGGTCGGCCGCGTGCTCGCGCAGGAGGGCCACCTTCTCGTCAAGGCATCGCATGATGCCGCGGAAGGAGTCAAAGAGGAAGCCTGAGTACTCCACCGATTGCTTGCATCGCTGATGCTTCTTCATGTTTAGAGGGACACCGAGCATCTCGCACAGGTCCGTCCACCACGCGTCATTCGCTTCTGCGTGAACCAGAGCCCGGAGGCACACGGGGCAGCCCCCGGAGAGCCCGGCGCACGCGTCGTGCCACGCGACGAGGTGATAGAAGACGAAGTCGTCCACCCACACGACGCCGTGCATGGAGCGGGAAGAAGCGCCGCGCAGGTCGCCGGCCGCCGGGCCCCGCATCGCCGCGTGTCGGAGCAGGCACAACGCGATGCAGTTGAGCGGGCTGCCGGCCGGGGCCTGGCCGAAGTGAGCGACCGCCCAACGGGCGAGGCACCCGTCGAAGAAGAAGCCGCACAGCGCCTTGTCGCAGGTCTGGCAGCAGGTGCCGGGGTAGCACCCGACGTGCAGACGCCAGCCGAACACGAAGATGGCCTGCGGGCCGTGCGGGCCCGGAGCGGGCTGATCCGACCCGTCGGCGCCGACCACGGTGGGAGGCTGCCACTCCGGGTCGCTCTCGTAGATGTACCGGACACCAGTGATACCCCAGCCCCAGACCAGATCGCCCGTACAGCCGGTGAGGAGCGAGATGTGATAGCCGTCGCTGATGTCGAAGCCATCGAGGATCGCGCGCCACGTCAGCGCGGAGGCCAGGTCGCGCGCGGTGAACAAGCGGGTG
>JBEIVK010000109.1:0-9499 GCA_040373935.1 Alphaproteobacteria bacterium | reverse complement strand
GGCGGGCCCCGAGGTCCACGGCGTCCCAGTCGAGCCCGACCGCTTCGGACACCCGCAGGCCGGCGCCGTAGAGCAGCTCCAGGAGGGCGCGATCGCGCAGGCCGAGGCGCCCGCCGTGCGGGGGGGCCTCGACGATCGCGGCGGCGGCCGGCACCTCGAGCGTGTCGGGCAGCGTGCGGGGGACGCGGGGCGCGCGCAGGCGCTTGGCCGGGTCGTCCGGGCGGCGGCCGGTGTCCACCATCCAGGCGAAGAAGCTGCGCGCCGAGGAGACGCGCCGGGCGAGGCTGGCGGGCGCGCGCGCCTCGCTCATCGCGAGCCAACGCCGGAGATCGGTGAGCGTGGCGTCCCGCGCCGTGCGCCCGGCCGCGGCGAGCGCGTCGAGGCAGGCGCGCAGGTCGCCCCCGCGGGCGCGCAGGCTGTGGGGCGAGCGTGTGGCCTCGGCGGCGAGGTGGTCGAGCCATGCGGCGAGATCGGGGTCCATCGGGGTTGGCTAGCGCGTTTGCCGCTTGGTGTCCCCCGGCTTGCGGCAGCGGCGTCTCTGGTGTAGCAAAGCCCCCCGCACCCGCAGCGCCGCGGTCACGGTCCCCGGAGTCGGCCCCATGGGCAAAAGCCTCGTCATCGTCGAGTCGCCCGCAAAGGCAAAGACCATCGAGAAGTACCTTGGGGACGGCTTCCGCGTGTTGCCCTCGGTGGGCCATGTGCGGGATTTGCCGCAATCCGCCGAGGACATCCCGGCCGCCGTCAAAAAGGAGCCGTGGGCCCGGCTCGGGGTCAACGTGGAGAAGGGCTTCGAGCCGCTCTACATCGTCCCGGCGGCAAAACAGGCGCAGATCCGCGCGCTGAAGGAGTCCCTGGCCACCGCCGACGCCCTCTACCTCGCCACCGACGAAGACCGCGAGGGCGAGGCGATCTCTTGGCACTTGCTCGAGGTGCTGAAGCCGCGGGTGCCGGTGCGGCGCCTCGTCTTCAACGAGATCACCAAGACGGCGATCCAGCGGGCGCTGCAAAAGCCCCGCGACATCGACCAAAACCTCGTGCGCGCGCAGGAGACGCGGCGCATCCTCGACCGCCTGGTCGGCTACGAGGTGTCGCCGCTGCTCTGGAAGAAGGTCCGGCCGCAGCTCTCGGCGGGGCGGGTGCAGTCGCCGGCCGTTCGCATGCTCGTGGAGCGCGAGCGGGCGCGCATGGCCTTCCGGTCGGCGTCCTGGTGGGATGTCACGGCGTCTCTCGATGCGGGCGGCGTGCCCTTCGACGCGAGCGTGGTGGCGTGGAAGGGCGAGCGCCTCGCCACCGGCAAGGACTTCGACGACCGCGGGCAGGTCGCTGCGGGCGTTCGCGTGCTGGACGAGGCGGGCGCGCGGGCGGTGGCCGCGGCGCTGCCGGCGGCGGTGGCGCAGGTCCAAAAGGTCGAGGAGAAGCCCTTCACCGAGCGTCCGGCCGCGCCGTTCACCACGTCCACCCTGCAGCAGGAGGCCATCCGCAAGCTGCGCTGGTCCTCCCGGGACGTCATGAAGGTCGCGCAGGTGCTGTACGAGACGGGCTGGATCACCTACATGCGCACCGACAGCACGACGCTGTCGGAGGAGGCGCTGCTCGCCGCCCGCGGGCTCATCGGCGAGGCCTACGGCGCCGACTACCTGCCGCGCGAGCCGCGGCGCTACGCCAACAAGGTGAAGAACGCGCAGGAGGCCCACGAGGCCATTCGCCCGGCCGGCGCGCGCTTCCGCTCGCTCACCGAGGCCGCCGCCGAGCTGTCCCCCAATGAGCTGAAGCTCTACACGCTGATCTGGAAGCGCACGGTCGCCAGCCAGATGGTCGATGCCGTGGGGCGTCAGGTCAGCATCCACGTCGAGGCCGGGCCCGGGGCGCTGGTCGCGCGCGGGCGCACCATTGACTTTCCGGGCTTCCGCCGCGCTTATGTCGAGGATTCGGACACGCCGGAGGCGGACCTCGCGGAGCAAGACCGCGTGCTGCCTGCGGTCGCGGTGGGCGCGCGCCTGCCCGTGCGCAGCGCCGAGGCCCGCGGCCACGAGACGCGCCCGCCTGCGCGGCTCACCGAGGCGAGCCTCGTCAAGGAGCTGGAGGCCCGCGGCATCGGCCGCCCGAGCACCTATTCGTCCATCATCGACACCGTGCTGGGCCGCGGCTACGCCTTCAAGAAGGCGGGCGCCCTGGTCCCCACGTTCACGGCCTTCGCCGTCACGCGGCTGATGGAGGAGCACCTCCCCAACCTCGTCGACTATGACTTCACGGCGCGCATGGAGCAGCAGCTCGACGACATCGCCGGCGGCGAGGGCGACTGGAAGAAATACCTCGGGGTGTTCTTCCTCGGCGACAGCGGGCTCAAGCGCACGCTGTCGGCGGCCGATGCATCGGCAGATCCACGCATGGTCTGCGGGTTTTCGCTCGGTGCGCGGCCGGACGACGGCGTGGCCGTCGAGGTGCGCGTCGGCCGCTACGGGCCCTTCCTCTCGGCCGGCGAAGATCGCGCGTCCTTGCCTGGCGATCTGCCGCCCGACGAGGTCACCGTCGAGCGGGCCATGCAGCTCCTCGCCGAGAAGAAGGAGGGCCCCCTCGCGCTGGGCACGGACCCGGACTCGGGAGACACGGTCTACCTGATGAACGGGCGCTTCGGCCCCTACGTGCAGCTCGGCACCGTCGAGGATCCGAAGGCCAAGGAAAAGCCGCGGCGCGCGTCGCTTCTCCCCGGGCAGTCTCCGGGCGAGATCGACCTGGGCGTCGCGCTCGCCCTCCTCTCCTTGCCGCGCGACCTCGGGCCGCATCCGGAGTCGGGCGAGCCGGTCGAAGCCGCCAACGGCCGTTTTGGGCCCTACCTTCGCAGCGGCAAAGAGAGCCGGTCGCTGCCGCGCGGGGTCTCCGTGCTGGAGGTCACGTTGGAGCAGGCCGTCGCCATCCTCGCCCAGCCGGCCAATCGCCGCGGCGGGGCTGAGGTCCTGGCCGAGATCGGCGCAGACCCCCGCACCGGCCGCGCCCTGCGCGTGATGAAAGGCCGCTTTGGGCCCTATGTCACCGACGGCGAGACGAACGCCACCCTCCCGCGCGACGCGGATCCGGCGGCCTTCACGCTGGCCGAGGCGGCGGCGCTCATCGAGGCGCGCGAGGGCGCGCCCAAGAAGGAAAAGCCCGGGCGAAAGGGAAAGGCAGCCACGAGCGGCGCGGCAGGGTCGGCGGCGCCCAAGGCGAAGGCGGCGCCCAAGGCGAAGGTGAGCGATGGCGGCGAGTCGGCTGCCAAGGCCGCCCCCGCCAAGGCCAAGGCCAAGGCGGCCCCGGCGGGAACGTCCGCGGCCAAGGGCGCGGCCGAGGCGGATGCCCCGCCGGCCCCGGCCAAGGTCGTGCGTCGCCCCGGCGGCAAGGGCTGAGTCCGGTCAGACTTTTCGGTTGAGGGCAGGGGAAACCAAGGTTTCCCCCGCAACGCCCCCTTCCTTTCGGCCGCCTGCGGCGGGAGCGGGGGCCGGGCCCGACGCGGCGTCGCGGGTGTCGACCGCGGCGCATGCGGCGGTGGCCCGCTGCGTGCGGGGCCCGTGGGGCGCCTTCGCGGGGCGCCGCGCCGTGGCTCAGGAAAACAGGAAGGCCCACTCGGCGTCGAGGGCGCGGCGCTGCTCGGCGTCGAGGCTGTCGCCGGCGTCGAACAGCACGGCCGCCACGATGCGCTTGACGGTGGGGAGGTCGATCTGGCCCTGGGCGGCCGGCGCCCCGAGCAGGGCGTCGTTCACGCGGTCGATCAGAGAGTCGTCCAGGTGGCCCAACTCGACGACCAGGTCGAGGAAGCGGGAGGCGGTCGGGGAGAGGTCGACCACCTCGGCGGTGGATGCGGCGCGGCGGGCCATGGGGGAGCGTCCGGGTCAGCGGGGGGAGATGGCGCGGTAACGCTCGCCAGGCAGGGCTTCCAGGCGGCCGGCGAGCTGTAGCGCCGACAGCCGGGCGAGGACGGTGGGCAAGGGCCAGTCCAGGGCTTCGGCCAGGGCCTCCGCGCTCTGGCCGTCGGGGCCGGCCGCCCGAAGGAGGGGGTCCTCGGGGGCGCGCGCGGCGCAGAGGCCGGCGGCCTCCATCACGTCGGCCGGCCCGCGCACCAGGCCCGCGCCTTCGGCCAGCAGCAGCAGGCAGCCTTCGGCTTCGGGCTGGAGGGGGTGGCCCGGAACGGCCAGGACTTCACGGCCGGCGTCCAGGGCGGCGCGCGCGGTCCCGAGGCTCCCCGAGCGGGCCTTGGCCTCGACGACCACCGTTGCGCGCGCCAACCCGGCGATGATGCGGTTTCGCTGCGGGAACGTGCGGGCCGAGGCCGGGTGTGCCGGCGGGAACTCGCTCAGGACCAGCCCCCCCGCGGCGAGCAGGGACTCGCGCAGGCGGGCCTGCGCCCGGGACATCGGCGCCGCGAGGCCCTGCCCCAGCACGGCGATGGTGGCGCCCCCTGCGGCTTCGTGGGCAGCGGTGTCGATGCCGTACGCGAGGCCGCTGACGACCGTGCCCCCGGCCTCCGCCACGGCCGCGGCGAGGCGGCGGGCCATCGCGGCGCCGAGCCCGGTACAGGCCCGCGCCCCGACGATGGCGACCAAGGGGTCGAGCAGGCGGGCGGCGTTGCCCTCGGCGAACAGCACGGGCGGCGCGTAGGGCAGCGCGGCCAGGGCGGGCGGGTAGGAGGGGTCTTGGAGGGTCCAGGCGGCGTGGGGCGTGTCGAGCCGCGGGGCGGCCCGCAGCGCGCGCACCTGCGCCGGGGACAGCCCGGCGGTGACGAGCTGCTCCGCGGAGAGGGTGTCCCACGGAACCCCGGCGGCGTGCCGGCGCAGCCCGCTCAGGTCCAGCCGCCCGCTGAGCGTGGCGGCACCGTGCCAAAATCCAGAGAGCACCGAGCCTACTCGACCTTTTGAGTCACCCGGCTGCCCACGAGGATGTCGCGGTCGGCGTCGGCGATGACGGCGGTGGCGGTGGTTTCGTCCACCCGCACGATGACGATGCGCCCGATGACCGACTCGGGGAGGGTTTTGTCTTCCTTGGCAAAATCGAGCGAGGGATCCCGCCGCTCCACGATGAAGTAGCTGTGCCCCACCCGCACGCCGTCGGCCCGGCCGCGGTCGATGAACACCGGCTCGCCGGGGCCCATGGTGAAGCGGTCGTTGTAGGTGCGGGCGATGATGGTGCCGCCGTCTTCGCCCTCGGGGCGGGTGACCTCGACCTGCACGTTGACGGGCACCGGCGGCCCCACGCGGTCTCCGCGCTCCACCTCGGAGAAGGAGTTGACGACGACGGCGGTGATCGTCTCGTCTTCGCGGTGCACGACGCGCGCCTCCGCGGCGACGCGGTAGACATCGCCGTAGCGACCGCGGTCGGTCGGGTGCTTCACCCGCTTGCGCTCGAGGTGGTAGACCCCGACCATGTCCCCGCACTCGAAGGCCTCGGCGTCATCCACCTTCAGGTAGATGCGGTCCCGCTCCGCCAAAAAGCTGCCCTCGGAGCGGCCTTTGCGGACCTTCCCGTAGAACTCGTCCCCGTCGCGGCTCGCGAGGTAGCCGTCCGCCGTGTAGGACCGCGCGACCTTGCGGTTGAGGAAGCGCAGATCGGGCCCGCACGCGGCCGCGACCGTGGTGTAGGGCGCCGTGGGAGCGACGTAGCCGTCACCGCCGCCGGTGCCGTCCAGCGTGAGGCTCGGCGGCTCCAGCAGCGTGCCCATGCGGAAGACGATGCGGTTGCCCGGGTAGATCCAGTGCGGATTGGTGATGTGCTCGTTGATCGACCACAGCCGGGGCCAGTACGCGGAGTCGCCGAGAAAGCGGCTTGCGATCTCCCAGAGCGTGTCACCTGGCTGCACCGTGTAGACGTCGGGCGTGCCGACCGTGCCCGTGCCCAGGTTGTCGCCGCCCTGAATGACATACGTGGTGCCCTCGGCGGGAGTGCCGAAGACGTCCATCCGCTCGGCGATCTCGACCGGCGTCGCGTCTTGCGCGCGGGCGTCGGGGGAGAGGGCCGCGGCCAAGTAGGGGATCAGGGACAGCATCGATTGCTCCGCGCCTGCATCGTCGCAAGGGGCCGCCGACCTGTCAAGGGGCCCGGCCGTAGTCGTCGGCGTGGCGGACGACGTCGTCGAGCTCAGCGGTGGAGACCTCGAGGATCTCGACGTCCTCGTCGGCGCGCATGCGGTGGCGCCGCCCAGGCGCGATGTGCGCACGATCGCCGGGCTGGAGGAGGCTGTCGACCAAGGCCCCGCTGGCGTCCTCCAGCGTGAGGTGCAGGGTGCCTCGCAGCACCCGGATCGTCTCGTCCTTGTGGCGGTGGTGCTGGAGAGAGAGGCGGTGCCCTGCCCGCAGGTGGAGGACCTTGCCGACGTAGCCGGGGCCCTCGGCCCAGATCTCCTCGTGGCCCCAGGGCTTGTCGACGCGGCGCGGGAGGGATGTCACGGGGTCCGCGCGAGCGGCATGGCCTCGAAGACGCCGAGGCGCTCTTGCAGCCGGTTGCGGGCGCTCTCGGCCGCCGCGCGCTCAGAAAACCCGCCCACGCGCACGCGATACCAGGTGCTGCCGTCCACCAGCGCGGCCACAACCTCGGCGTCGAAGCCGGCCTCTGCGAGCGCGGCCTTGCGGGCCGCGGCGTCCTCGGCGGACTGGACGCTGGCCACCTGCACCGACCAGCCGGCGCGCGGGAGGTCTGCCGCGCCGGGGGCGGGCGCGTCGAGGGTGGCGTCGGTGGGGGCCTCCGCGACCACGGGCGCGCCGGGGTCGTCCCGCAAGGGAGGCGCGGCGAGCGCCCGACCGGTCAGCACGTCGGGGAAGCTGAACCCGCCCCCGGGGGGAGCGGCGGCGCGCTGCGCCAGCTCGACCTCGCGCAACAGCGCCTCCAAGGAGGCCTGGCCCTCGGCGTCGGGGAGCACCGGCGCGGGGCCCGTGGCCGCGGCGTCGGCGTCGGCGGCGGGTGCTTGCAGGCGCCCCACGCGAACCCCCAGCAGGAACGCGAGCGCGAAGGTGCAGGCACCCAAGACCGACATGAACGCCACTTTCGGGCGGGACAGGACGAGCGGGCGGTCAGTGCGGGCGGCGAGGGGCTCGGTCATGTCAAGAGCATATCGCGAAAGCGCCCGTCACGACAAGCCCCCCGACGAGCGTGTATCGCCCATCGCACGCCGCCGCGGCGGCCTGCACGCCTCAGCGGGAGGCGTCAAAGGCCGGCTGCACCTCAACGTGCCGGCTCTCGACCACGACCTGCCCCCATCCTTCGATCTCGTGCGCGAGCCCGTCCAGCACGCTGCGCAGAAGGCGAGGCTCGTTGCCCACCGTCGCCACGAGCAGCACGCCCCGGAGCGTGTCCTCGAGGTGGCCCACCTCGGCGACCGAAAAGCCATGCCGGGCCCGGACGCGGTCGCGGACGGCGGCGAGACCCCGGCGCTTGTCCTTGAGGGACCGCGCCCCGGGCACGACGAGCCCGAGGCGGAGCACCCCCACCCATGCAGACTCGTCGTGCGCCGGGAGGAACATGCTCGACCCCAGTGGGCCGGGACCGCGCCCGCCCGCGCTCAGACCGCCGCGACTTCTTCGCGCGTGTAGGCCTCGATGACGTCACCGAGCTTGATGTCGTTGAAGCCGTCGAGCCCCATGCCGCACTCGTAGCCCTGCGAGACTTCGCGGACGTCGTCCTTGAAGCGCTTGAGCGAGGCGAGGCGGCCCTCCCAGACGATGGTGCCGTCGCGGAGCAGCCGGATCGAGTTGCTGCGGGCGATCTTGCCGTCCGTGACCATGCAGCCGGCCACCGTGCCCACCTTCGGGACGGTGAAGGTCTGGCGAACCTCGGCGGTGCCTTGGACCTTTTCCTCGATGGTGGGCGCGAGCATGCCCTTGAGGGACTTCTCGATGTCCTCGAGCGCCTCGTAGATGACCTTGTACGTCCGAACCTGGACGCCGTAGCCATCCATGATCTTCCGGGCCTGCGCGTCCGGCCGCACGTTGAAGGCGATGATGACCGCCTCGTTCGTGTGGGCCAGCATGACGTCGGACTCGGTGACCGCGCCCACGCCGCTGTGCAGGACCTTGATCTCCGTGCCGGGCACGTTGACCTGCCGGATGGCGCCCTGGACGGCCTCCATCGAGCCGCTGACGTCCGACTTGAGGATGAGGTTGAGGTGGACGATCTCGCCAGCCTTGCCGCGCGCGACGAGGTCTTCCAGGGTGACCCGGGTGGTGGAGGCGGCCGCCTTGAGGCGGGCCTGCTCCAGCCGATGCTCGACGAGGGCCTTGGCGTCCTTCTCGCTCTCGACGACGACAAAGTTGTCGCCGGCGAGCGGGAGGTCTTCGAGGCCCATGATGTCCACGGGGGTCGCCGGGAGGGCTTCCTTGATCTGGCGGCCCTGGTCGTCGGTCATCGCGCGCACGCGACCCCAGACGGTGCCGAGGACCACGCGGTCGCTCTTGCGGAGCGTGCCCTGCTGGACGAGCACCGTCGCGACGGCGCCCTTGCCGCGCTCAATGCGCGCCTCGATGACCGTACCCTCGGCGTGGCGCTCCGGGTTGGCCTGGAGGTTGGCGACCTCGGACATCAGCAGGATGGAGTCCAGAAGGTCGGTGATGCCGAGCTTCTTCGTGGCGGACACGTTGACGAAGATGGTCTCGCCGCCGTACTCCTCGGGGACGATCCCGTGCTCCATCAGCTGCTGCTTCACGCGGTCCGGGCGGAACTCCGGCTTGTCGCACTTGTTGACGGCGACGAGGAGCTGGACGTTGGCCGCCTTGACGTGGTTCACCACCTCGATGGTCTGCGGCATCACGCCGTCGTCGCCGGCGACCACCCGGCCGACGAAGGCCCTCCTCTGAGCGCCGCGGGCGCGCATCGCGGTGAACGCGGCGTGGCCGGGCGTGTCGACGAAGGTGATCTTGTTTTCGCCGCGCGAGACCTGGTACGCAGAGACGTGCTGCGTGATGCCGCCGGCCTCGCCCGCCGCGACGTTCGCGTTGCGGATGGCGTCGAGCAGGGAGGTCTTGCCGTGGTCGACGTGGCCCATGATGGTGACGATGGGAGGGCGCGGGCGCAGGGCCTCGGCCGTCTCATCCACCTTGATCATGTGGACCTTCTCGTCGAAGGTGGCGTTCACCACCTCGTACTCGAACTCCGTCGCGATGAGCTGGGCGGTGTCGAAGTCGAGCGCATCGTTGGCCGTGGCCATCTGGCCCATGCCGAGCAGCGTTTTGATGATCTGCGAGGCCTTCACGCTCATGCCGTGGGCGAGCTGCGAGACCGTGATGGACCCGTTGAACTCGACGCGGCGCTTGATTGCCTTCGACTGGGGGGCGCCGCGGGCGGGGGCCTCCACAGGGCCGCGGCCGGGCTTGCCGCGGCGGCGGTTCATGCCGGACACGTCCTGCATGAGCATCTCGACGCGGCCGCCGCGGTCGTTGCGCTTGCCGCGCGAGCGATCGCGACGCTCCTCTTCGCCCCCCGGCGCGGCCGGTGCAGCGGCGGGGCCGTCACCACCCGGGCCGCGCTCCGGCCAGCGGCCGCCAGG
>JBEIVK010000366.1:0-4498 GCA_040373935.1 Alphaproteobacteria bacterium | reverse complement strand
GCCCGCCCCGCCGCTGTCCGCGGACGCCCGCGCCCGCCTCGCCCCGGCCGACGCCGCCCAGGCCGCGGGAGACCGCACGGCCCTGCTGTCCGCGCTCACGCCGCTGCTCTCCGCCACCGACGCCGAGCTGGCCGCCGAGGCGGCCTTCCGCCTCGCCCGAGCATTTCAGGCCACCGGCGCCACCGATCAGGCCCTCGCCAGCATCGCCGCCGGCCTCCAGAAGGCGGTGGGCCCGCGGCGCGCGCGCCTGTACCTGCTGCAAGCCGAGCTGCTCGACGCCAGCGGCAACGCCGCCGGCGCGGCCCGATCGCGGGAGCGCGCGGTGGAGGCGGGCGCCCCCGTGCGATAGTCCGGGCCATGCCCTTTCCGCCCTGGGTCGCCAACATCCTGGCCGGCGGCGTCCTCTCCGACGACGAGCGGGCGCGCCTGGCCCACCTGCACTACCAGGACGCCGGCCACGGCTACGACGCGTTCGGCCTTCACCCGGACTTCGTGGCCTTCGGAGAGGCGCTCGTTCACCCGCTGTACGCGCACTACTTCCGCGCCCGCAGCGTGGGCGCGCGCGCAGCCATTCCGCGCACGGGGCCCGCCATCCTCGCCGCCAACCACTCGGGCAATCTCCCGATCGACGGCATGATGATTTGGGCCGACGTCCTGCGCCAAACGGACCCGCCCCGCGTCGTCCGCCCCATCGCAGACCACTTCGTCCCCTCGCTGCCCTTCGTCGGCACGCTGTTCGCGCGGGGCGGCATGGTGGGCGGCTCGCGCGGCAACGCCCGCGCCCTGTTGGAGCAGGGCGAGCTCCTGCTCATCTTCCCGGAGGGCGTGCCGGGCATCATCAAGCCCTGGAAGGAGCGTTACCAGCTCCGCCCCTTCCGCGTGGGCCACGCCGAGCTCGCCATCCGCCACGGCGTCCCCATCGTGCCGGTGGGGGTGGTCGGCGCCGAGGAGCAGCTCCCGCAGCTCACCCGCAGCCGGCGCCTCGGCCGCCTGTTTGGCATCGAGGCCGTGCCCATCCCGGCCGTGCCCTTCCCGCTGCCCGTGCGCTACCACATCCACTACGGCGCACCGCTCGACGTCCACCGCGAGTTCCCGCCCTCCGCCGCCGACGACCCGGCGGTGGTGACCGCAGTGGCCGCGCGGGTGCAGGCCGCGGTCCAGGCCCTGCTCGCCCGCGGCCTCGCCGAGCGGAAGAGCGTGTTCGCGTGACGTCCGCCCCGCGCAACGTGCTCGTCACGGGCGCCTCGCTCCCGATGGGCGAGCGGCTGCTCCGCACGCTGCTCGCCGACAGCCGCGTCGGGCATGTCATCGCCGTCACCGGAGAAGACCCTTCGGTCCTTCCCGTGCGCGAAGCCGGCCGCCTGCACCCCGTCCAGCTGGACCTCCGCTCCTCCCGGCGCGTCCATGGCCTGCTGTTCGGGCTCGCGCGCGACCTCCGCGTCGACACCGTGGTCCACCTCGCCGCCCACCGCGCCGCCCGCGACGAAGGGGCAGCGGTGCACGCCTTCAACGTCGAGGCGCTCCGCGGGCTGCTCGAGCTGTGCGAGCGCCACCCGACCATCCGCCGCCTCGTGCTGCGCAGCGATGTCGCGGTCTACCAGGTGCAGCGGGACCTGCCGGTCCTCATCGGCGAAGACCACCCGCTCAACCTGACCGGCAACAGCCCGCAGTGGGTGCGAGACCGCGTGGAGGCCGACGTCATGGCCTGCTGCCGGATGGGGCTCTCGCCCTTGCAAATCGTGGTCCTACGCATGGCCGAGCTGCTCGCCCCCGGCGCCGGCAGCCAAATCCACGACTACCTGCAATCGCCCATCTGCCTGCGCCCGGCCGGCTACGACCCGATGCTCAACCTCCTCACCATCGAGGACGCCGTGGGGGCCTTGCAGAAGGCGGTCCACCACGACGCACAGGGCATCTTCAACATCCCCGGCGCCGACACCCTGCCGCTCTCCACCTGCATCCGGGCCTACGGGCGCATCGGCCTTCCCGTGCCCGGCACCTGGATGACGCCCCTCTACGCCTGGCGCCGCCGCCTCCGCGGCCACGACTTCCGCTACGGCATGAACCGCCGGCGCTTCCACTACTCCGGCGTGCTGGACGGCACCCGCGCCCGCGACGTGCTGGGCTACGTCCCGTGCCACCCCGTCGAATGGCCCGTGCGGCTGCACGAAGCCGAGGACTAGCCTCGCCGCCGGCGCCCCCGCGCGCTACGGTGCGCGCCTCGGAGGCCCCGATGCGTCCTCTTCCGCTGATCGCGCTGCTCGCCCCGCTCGCCGCCTGCGGCGGCGGCAAGTCCTCCGCCGCCGACGACACCGGCGCCTCTGCCGCCGATGGCACCGATGGCGGGGCCGGCGGCGATGGGGGCGACGACGGCAGCGCCGACACCCCGTGCCCGCCGGAGGTCCCGGCCGCCTACCAGTACCTCTGGGACTGTGAGGCCCTCGCCTGCGAAGGCGCGCCCAAGCTCTACCGGGCGGCCACCGGCACCTCCACGGCCGATGGCGGGCTCGCCGTCGAAGAGCAGTGGTTCATCTTCCGCGGCCCCGGCGACTACTGCACCGACACCTTCACCATCGAAGGCGATGCCTCCCCCATCGACCCGTCCACCTTCAACTGCTCGGAGTGCGAAGAGACCTACGAGGTCACCTGGACGCTCTCCACGCCCAACAACTGTGGGCTCATCTGGGGCAGCCTCTTCATCGACGACGATGAGGCGGTCGAAGGCCCCTTCGACGGCTTCCTGATGTTCGACACCCACTCCCCGCTCTCCGGGCGCAACCCCGACAACGCCATGCTCACCGTGGCCGCGCCCTACGACGGCACCTACATCTATCCAGATCCCAACTGGGCCCGCGGCACGGCCACGCCCTCCACCAGCGCCGACGGCCCGCCCGAAGACTACGTCTACGCCAACCAGGGCGTCTGCCTCGGCGGCTGAGCCTCCCGGCCCCTTCCCGCGGGCGGCCCGCGCGTGCTCTTCCACACCCTCGACTACGTCTTCTTTCTCACCCTCGTGGTGCTGCTCTACTGGGGGCTGCCCCGCGCGTGGCGTGTGCTGCTCCTCGCGGCGTCGAGCCTCTTTTTCTACGGCTCGTGGAACCCGGCGTATCTCCCGGTGCTGGCCGTGGTGCTGGGCATCGCGTGGGCCGGCGGCCGCTGGCTGGACCTCTGGCGGCACTACGGTGGGCAACAGGCCCGGCGCTCCCTCATCCTCGTCCTGCTCGTCACGCCGCTCTTTTTCTTCAAGTACTTCGACTGGCTCGCCAACAGCGTCGAGTCCGGGCTCAGCCACCTCGGCCTGTCGCTGGGCCTCCCGCGGGTCGAGCTGCCCCTGCCCGTCGGCATCTCGTTTTTCACGTTCCAGGCCATGGCCTACGTCATCGACGTCGGCCGCGCCGTCGACAAAGGCACCCCCGAGGCCTCGGATCGCAGCCCCCTGCGCTTCGTCGTCTACCAGACCTGGTTCCCGCAGCTCATCGCGGGCCCCATCGTGCGCGCCGGCGACATCCTCCCCCAGCTCCGCGCGCTCCCGCTGCTGCGCGCCGGGGACATCGGCGCCGGCCTGTTCCGCATCGGCCAGGGGCTGTTCAAGAAGGTCCTCATCGCCGACCCGGTGCGCGTGGCGATGGTGGACCCGGTCTTCACCGACCCGGCGGCCTTCACCGGCCTCGAGCTTCTCGTCGCCTTGTACGCCTACTCCCTCCAGATCTACGCCGACTTTTCCGGCTACTCCGACATCGCGGTCGGCTCCGCGCGCCTCTTTGGCATCGTCCTCCCCGAGAACTTCCGCTCCCCGTACAAGGCCACGTCGGTCGCCGGCTTCTGGCGGCGCTGGCACATCACGCTCTCCGACTGGGTGCGGGACTACGTCTACTTCCCGCTCGGCGGCGCCCGCGCCAGCGAAGAATGGAAGGTCTACCGCAACATCTTCATCACGATGGTGATCATCGGCATTTGGCACGGCGCCAACTGGACCTTCGTCCTCTACGGCGTCCTGCACGGCCTCGCGAGCTGCCTCAACCGCCTGCGCCGCAAGTCCCACGGGCGCGACCCGGACGCCCCGCCCGGCGGCGCGTGGGCCTTCGCGTGGCGCTGGGCCCTCACCTTCCACTTCGTCGTGCTCGCCCGCATTCTGTTCCGCGCCGAGGACCTCGGCCAGGCCGCCGACATCAGCCTCGCCCTGCTGGACCTCGGCACCCTCCTCCCCCGCTTCAGCCCCAGCGCCTGGGCCGTGCTCGCCCTCGGCTACGCCCTCCACTTCCTCCCCGACCGCTGGACAGACCGCGCCGAAGACTGGTTCGTCTCTCGCTCTCCCCTCGTTTGGGCGCTCATCCTCGCCGCGCTGGGCGCGGGCGCCCTGGCCATGGGCACCGGCGAGCACCTCGCGTTCGTCTACTACCAGTTCTGAGCCGCAGGCCCCGCGCCTCCCTCCCGCCGTCGCCGCTCCGACCGGGCGACCGCCGGGCTGCGCCCGGCGCCCGGCCCTTCCGCCGGGTCG
>JBEIVK010000329.1:0-4900 GCA_040373935.1 Alphaproteobacteria bacterium | reverse complement strand
TCGCATGTCTCCGTGCCTGCAAGAACGTTCTGCCCGCACCCCAGCGCTCCCTGCGTGCAGGTGAGGGTGCCGGCCGCACAGACGCCCTGGAGCCCGGTGCTGCACGCAGCGCCGCCGCCGGGGTTGCCCTCGTCCACCTGGCCGTCGCAGTCGTCGTCCGCGCTGTTGCAGGACTCCGCGCCCCCGGGCTTCACGGCGCTCTTGTTGTCGTCGCAGTCCAGCGCGTTGGCCACGCGCCCGGAGACGGGGCGGCAGGAGGCCACCGGCAGCGAACCGGCCGCGCCGTAGCCGTCCGAGTCCAGGTCCACGTAGAAGTCCTGCGTGGCGAGCCCCTCGTCCACCTGCGCGTTGCAGTTCTCGTCCGCGCCGTTGCACGTCTCCGCGCGCGAGGGGTTCACGGTGGCGTCCGTGTCGTTGCAATCGTCGTTGCTGGAGACCTTCCCCGCGGGCGGGGCGCAGGCCTGCTCGGACTGAGAGGCGACGGCGCCGTGGCCGTCCGCGTCCAGGTCCGGGTAGTCCGCGAGGAAGGTCAACGACTCGTCCACCGCTCCATCGCAGTCGTCGTCCGCGTTGTTGCAGGCCTCCGCGGCAGCGGGGTTGACGGACAGCTCCCCGTCGTCGCAGTCCAGGGCATTGGCCACCTTGCCCGCGGGCGTCGTGCACGCATTTTGCGGGTTGGCGCCGGCCGCGCCGAAGCCGTCTCCGTCCAGGTCCGGGTAGTAGTCCGCGTAGGTGATGTCGTTGTCCACCGCGCCGTTGCAGTCGTCGTCCACGGCGTTGCACTGCTCCGGGGCCCCGGGGTGCACCGAGGCGACCTGGTCGTCGCAGTCTCCGGCCGTGGTGGTGCGTCCGGGCACCTGCGAGCAGGACGAGAGGGGCTGGCCCACGCCGTAGCCATCTCCGTCCGCGTCCACGTACCACTGCGCACTCGAGAGCCCCTCGTCCACCTGGGCGTCGCAGTCGTCGTCCGTGCCGTTGCACACCTCCACGGCCATGGGCTTCACGGAGGAGCGCGTGTCGTCGCAGTCGTCGCTGGAGGTGACGCGCCCCGCAACCGGCGCGCAGGCGGACTGCGCGGTGCTGCCCGCCGCGCCGGACGCCGCCGCCCACGCGCGCGGTCTCTACGCCGCCTTGCGCGCCCTCGATGCCGAGGGGGTGGACCTCCTCGTCGCGGGGGTGGCCGTGGAGGCGGGCCTGGGCCGCGCGGTGAACGATCGCCTGCGTCGCGCGGCCCGGGGTGCCGGGAGCGCCTCCTGAGCGCGCTTCTTCCCTGCGGGCCTGTCGTCTCGCCGGGCCGCGCGCCGTCGCGTCCCTGTGAGGGTTGTGTGGCGGGTCCGCGATCGCCCGCCGACCGGTTAGGGGACGGGTCCTCCTGAGGAGTGGTCCATGTCCCGTTCTGTCCTCATCGCCGCCTTCCTCGTGGCGTGCGGCGGGTCCGAGCCCGCGAAGCCCGCTGAGCCCGCTGCTCCTGCCGCCCCCGCCGCTCCGGCTGCCCCCGCGGCCCCGGCCGCCCCCGCGCCGGACGCCGCTGCGGCCACCACCGCCGCCGCGCCCGCGGGTGCGGTCGACGGCAAGGCCATCTACACCCAGTACTGCGTCGCCTGCCACGGCGCCGACGGCAAGGGCAACGGCGGCCTCGCGGCGTCCTACGTGGACGACCCGTCCCGCCTCGCCAAGTCGGACGAAGAGCTGATCAAGTCCATCAAGGAGGGCAAGACCGGCTCGCTCGGCGTCATGCCGCCTTGGGGCGCCGTCCTCAACGACGAGCAGATCAAGGCCGTGCTCGGCCACATCCGCACCTCCTTCGGCAAGCCCGCCGGCGGCTGATCGCCCCCGGTGGTCTCCCGGGCCGGCGCTCCCGCGAGGGGGCGCCGGCGTCGTGTTGGGGCCGGCGCTCCCGCGAGGGGGCGCCGGCGTCGTTTTGGGGCCGGCGCCCGTCGACCGTGGCGCTTCCGTGGCGGGCACGGCGCCTGTCCAGCGCCTTGTCCACAGGGTTATCCACAGGTGTTCCACGGGGCTTGACAGAATAAAGCCGCTGGAAAGGCGTGTTCCACGACAACACCGTCCAGCGGCCGATCCGATCTCCACAGCCCCACGGGGCGCTCAGCGCGCCCCAGGCCCGCCCCGCCGGCGCCGCAGCCCGGCCACCAGCGCGAGCCCAACGAGCAGCCACCCCCGGGCCCCGCCGGCGCTCGCGCAGCGCGGGCCCGTGTCGCGGCCCTCGATGTCCTTCTCGCCGCCGCAGCCGCCGGTGCCCTTGCCGCCGTCGTCCCCGCCGCCGTCGCTGCCCGCGCCGTCGCCGGCGTCCAGCGTGTTGGCCCGCCCGGGCGTGGGGGCCATGGACGCGAAGTCGGCCGTGTTGTCGTCCGAGTCGGCGCCGTCCGCCACCCGCCCGAGCGAGCGCCCTTCTTCGGGCAGCGGCGCGGTGGACTGGCCGCCCGCGTCGTCGATGAAGGCGATGTCCTCCCAGGGATCCCCGGCCTCGGCGTACAGCACGGTGTCCTGCACCACCGGATCGGTGCCCTCGGGCTGGCAGTCCACGAGGCGCACGCCGTCCGGCGCGCCGCTCGCGTTGCCGAGAGACAGCGACATCGGCAGCCCCTCGGGCCCGCCGAGGAGCAGGTACTCCCCGGGGGCGATGTCGACGTTGCCCTCGATCACCTTGTCCGTCGTGAAGTCCTGGGTGCCGTACTGGACGGCCCAGCCGTCGAGCGCCACCGTGCTGGACCCCGCGTTGTACAGCTCGATGAACTCCTGGCCCGTGTCGGTGCCCTCCGGGTTCGGGTACAGCTCGTTGATCTTGACGGTGCCAGTGCCGGCCTCGCAGCGCGGCGGCAGCGGCGGCTCGCACTCGAGCGCCGGGTTGGCCGCCCCGGGGCTCGGCGCCGCCGTCTCGCCCCAGTCCGCCGCGTTGTCGTCGGTGTCCACCCCGTCTTCGCAGCGCGCGATCGACGCCGCCTCCCCCGCGGTGGGCGCGAGCCGCCCCTCCAGCGCGGCCCCGGCGGCCCCGCTGTCGTCTGCCCAATCCGCGAGCGCCTCGCCCGTCTCGCCATCGAGGATGGTGGGGCCATAGACCAGCGTGTCGGCCACGAGGCCGCACGGGTGCCGCAAGCCCAGGTAGTCGGCGTTGGAGGTGGCGTTGCCGAGGCTGATCGACTCCAGCACGTAGGAGACGTTCGGCACGTCCACGCCGCCGCCGATGACGAAGTGCCCGCCCGCCGGCACCACGAAGGACCCCTCGATCGGCCGCCACGCCGGCCCGCCGCTCGTGGCGAAGCCCAGCTGCCAGCCGTTGAGATCCACGGCCGCGCCGCCGACGTTCGTGATCTCCACCCACTCGCCGGCCGTGCCGCCGCCCTCGGGCGCGACCATCACCTCGTTGAGCTTGAGGTCGTCGATGCCGGGGCAGTCGGGCTCGGTGGTGTTGCTGTAGCCGGGCGTCGGGAAGGGCATCGCCGCGAAGTCGTCGAAGGAGAGGTCGCTGTCCAGGCCGTCCTCCAGCCGCCCGATCACCACCCCCGCGTTGCCCTTGGGCGCCAGGCTGCCGGCCACTGCGCCCGTGTCGTCCACGAAGCCGTCGGTGTTGACCGCGAGGCCGTCCGTGCCATCCTTGTGGCCGTAGATGATGGTGTCGACCGCCGTCCCCGCGCAGTCCACGAGGCGCACGCCGTCGGCGTTGCTGCTCGCGGTGCCCATGTCGATGTCCGGCTCGCCGATGGCCACGGTGTCGATGAAGTCGATGGCGCCCAGGTCCAGGCCGTAGAGCCCCGGCACATCCGCGCCGCCCACCAGCAGGAAGTCTCCGGGCAACAGCACCGTGCCCTCCGGCAGCACGACCTCTTTGGTCGACCCGTCGAAGTCATCCGGGCTCGTGCCGTACTCGATCTTCCAGCCGGAGAGGTCGGCCACGGTGCCGGACGCGTTGTACAGCTCCACCCACTCCCGCGCGTCGTCCGCCGTGCCGTCCGCCCAGTCCGGGTTGGGCAGGAACTCGTTGATGACGATGCCTTCCACGGCGGTGTTCTCGCAGGTGTCGCCCCCGCCTCCCCCGCCCGAGGGGTTGGCCGCCCCCGGCGTCAGGCCCGCCGCGTCCACCACCGCGAAGTCCGCGCCGGACGCGTCGGTGTCCGTGCAGTCCGGGCGGCGCGCGAGGCCCTTCCCGTTCGTCGCGGGGGCCGCGACGCTGGTGGCCGCCAGGCCCGTGTCGTCCAGCAGGCCATTGTCGTTCGCGGTGGCGCCGTAGATGAGCGTGTCGAGCACCGCGCCGCCGGCCGACACGAGGCGCAGCCCGTCCGCCGTCGTGCCGCCGCCGTTTTGGAGGTCCGTGGAGAAGCCGCTGCCGGGCAGCCCGACGCTGCCCGCGCCCACGACGACGTAGGACCCGGGGGCCAGCGAGAACGAGGGGAACGTGTAGCGCCCCGCCCAGCTCGTGCCCGCGTTCTCCAGGCGGTAGCCCGTGAGGTCCACCGTGCTGCTCCCGCCGTTGCAGATCTCCACCCATTCGAAACCCGTGTCGGACCCCGCCGGGTCGTACACGACCTCGTTGATGAGCAGCGTGCCCCCGAAGGCCGACGGGAGCAGGAGCGCGATCAAGGCCGTACCGGGCATGGAGTCCTCCGAGGAGCGGAGGATAGCCGATGCCGCCGCTCCGCGGGTGGCGGACGGGTGACGGCGGGCGCGCTATCCGCACGCAGGGGGCCCCGTGCACCGCATCGCCCTGCTCGGCGCCGCCGCGCTCCTGCCTGCTGTGCTCGCCGCCCTCGCCGTGGCTGGCGCACCCGACCCGTTGCGCAGCGCCGCATTCACCCTGCAACCGCTCGCCGCGCTGCTCGGCGTGGCCGGCGGCCTCTCCCTCGCGCTCGCGGCCCGGCGCGCGCCCGTCGCCGCCCTCGGCGCCGCC
>JBEIVK010000412.1:0-4094 GCA_040373935.1 Alphaproteobacteria bacterium | reverse complement strand
CGCCGGGTCCCCCTCCAGCCACCGCGCGCGGGCCACGGCCAGCGGGTCGGGCGCGAGCGGCGCCACCCGGCCGGGGGCGGCCGATGGGGCGGCGGGCAGGACGGTGCCCACGGCCGCAGGGGCGGGTCGCGCGAGCAGGACCAGCCCGAGCAGCAGAGACGCGCGCCACCCCCGGCGCTCAGGCGCGCAGCGCATCCTCGCCCCACGGCCCGGAGGCTGTCCCATCGGCGTGCCACACGCGCACCTGGCCCGGACCGACGGCCTCCAGCACCCAGCCCTCGCGGCCATCGGGGGTGCGCACCGGATGCCCGGGGGCCAGCCGCCCGCCGGGCGCCGGGGCCGGGATCTCCACGCGCTCGCCGTGCTCGATCCACTCGGCCATCCCGCCGCGGAGCCGGCGGGCCATGGGCCAGCCGTTCTCCCGCAGCCACGCCGCGGCCTCGGCGGACCCATGCTCGCCCGTCTGGCAGATCACGACGATGCGGTCCCCTGCGGCGGGGAGGTCGGCCGTGCGGGACTGCACGTGCAGGCCCGGCCACAAGCGAACCCCCGGAAGCGTGCCGGCCACGACCTCCTTGGGCGGGCGCACGTCGATGAGGAAGGGCGCGCTGCCCGCGGCGACCTGCGCGCTCACCCAGGTGCGGCCGATGTCGGACTTGTGGTTGGGGCCCGGTGTGTCGCCGTCGCCGTCCACCAGGGGAGGGATCTTCGACGGGTCGTAGCGGGACGGGTCCGGCCGGCCGCGGCCTGCGGGGTCTCGCTCCTCGACATCGAACTCCATGCCGAAGAAACGAACGGCCGCACGGCGGGCGGCGGACTTCAGGCGGTCGCGGATCATGGGCGTCTCGGGCGTTGGGGTCCGGCGTTCCCGATGATAACCCTGCGAAGCGCGGGGACGGGTGGTGCCCTGCGACGACCGGGAGTGCACGATGGGTCTGCTTCGCTCCTTGCTCCTCGGGCGGCCGGATGGGCTGCGTTCGCGCTTGCGGCAGCGCTTTTCGGGGGGGGGCGCCGGCGTCGGGCGCGGGGTCCGTCGCGCCGGCCGCTGCGCCGCCTGCGCCGGCAGAGGCATCGCTCGGCCTCAAGCCGGAGCCGCCGCGCGGCGTGACGCCCCCCGACGGCTTCGAGGTCGTGCTGCACAAGGACGCCCTGAAGGCCGGCAAGGTCACGGAGATCATCGTCGGCGGCACGGCCATCGCGGTGGCCAACGCTGCGGGCACCTTCTACGCGTGCACCAACGTCTGCCCGCACGCCGGCGGCCCGCTCGGCGAGGGCACCCTCGAGGGCGCGACGCTCACCTGTCCGTACCACGGGTGGTCCTTCGACCTCGCGACGGGCGCCTGCGACACCAACCCGGGCTCCACCCTGAAGACCCACGCCGTCCGTGTGGTGGACGACGCCGTCTGCGTGTCGCTGGCCTGACCCCCCGCCGCTGCCGGGCCGCCGCCGCAGAGTGCCGCTTGGCGGCGGAGACTGCAAGTCGGTTTCACGGGGGTGAAGGTGTCCCCCGGGCGTGCCGTCCAGGGGGAGGCGCGTGCTACCGTGCGCGCGGCACCGGGTGGGGCGCTCCGATGCGGAATCGGTCGGCGATGGAGGCGGCAGCGTGACGGGCGGGGCGCCCACACAGCCGGCGTTGGACGCCGCCGCGGTGCTCGAGCACTTGCCCGACGCCGTGCTGGTTGTGGATGCGTCCGGGGTGGTGGTGGCCGCCAACGCGGCAGGGCGGTCGCTGGGCCCGGCGCCCCTCCCGGGTCCCGTGGGCGCGCGCTTGGACGAGGCGCTGCCCGCGCCGGCGGCGAACGCGCTGCTGGGCCTCATCGGCGCCGGCTTTGCCGGCCTCTCGGACCACGAGCTGCTGCTGCCCGACGGCCGGCGCCTCGGCTGCGCCCTCCGCCCCTGGCAGGGCGGGCTCACCCTCCTCACGCTGCGGGATGTGTCGCGGCCGGTGCAGGTGGACCTGGACGCCCAGCACGCCCGCCGCTTGGCGAGCATGGGGCGGCTGGCCGGCGCGCTCGTCAACGAGCTGCAGACCCCGCTCTCCATCATCCTCGGGCGCATCGAGCTCATGGCCGCGCAGCCGGCCGACGCCGCCCAGGAACGGCACCTGTCCACGGTGCTTCACCACTGCATGCGCATGGCGGGGGTCGTGCACAACCTCCAGTGGTTCGCCGCGCCGCAGGCGCCCGCTCGGCAGGGCTTCGCCGCAGAGCCGCTGCTGGACGGCGCGGTGGCCAGCCTCGGCCGTAGGCTGGAGCGGGTGGTCGTGGAGCGCGCGGTGGTCCCGGATGGCCTCCGCGGCGACGGGGACCCGGACCAGCTCGAGCGCCTCGTGGCGAACCTTCTGTGCGTCGCCGTGGACGCGAGCCCGCCGCGCGGCCTCGTGCGCGTGGAGGTGGCGGGCGCGGGCGCGGGGGTTCGATTCCGGGTGAGCCACGATGGCCCGCCCGTGCCGCAGGCGCTGCTCGATGAGCTTCGCTCTCCGTACGCGGGGCTGGCCCGGCCGGTGGACCCGACCTTCGGGCTGGGGCTCGCGATCGCGTGGGCCATCGCCCAAGACCACGGCGGCTCTTTGCACGTAGAGAACACCGCGCCGCACGGCGTCGCGTTCACGGCCACCATCCCGCCGGCGACGGCCGCGGGCCGCGCGTCGGCGCCGAGCGCTGGGCCGCTGCGGATCCTCGTCGTCGATGACGACCAGCTGCTCTGCGACACGGTCACCTGGATGTTGGGCGACGCAGGCCACGCCATCGTGAGCGTGAACGACGCCGAGGGGGCGCTCGCGCGCTTGGGGCGGCAGCCGTTTGATGTGGTCATCACGGACCTTCGGCTGCCCGGCATGAGCGGCGAGGCGCTCGTCCAGGCGGTGCGGGAGCGGTGGCCTCGGCTGGGCGAGCGGGTGCTGCTCACGTCCGGGCTGCTCGTGTCGCCGCCGGCAGACGTCCCGTATCTGCAGAAGCCCTTCACCCGCGAGCAGCTGCTCGGCGCCCTCGACGCGCTCCCGCTGCCGTAGCGCTTCGCGCCGTTGCGCAGAAAAACACCAAACGGCGGCTCGTCGAAGAGCCACCGCTTGACCGGCCGTCCAGGGAGAAGGCCACCGGGCGACGCGCACCCGGCCGGCCCGCCTGGGCCCGCGGGATCAGAACTGGGTGAGGTCGATCCCAGCCTGCTTCGCGTAGTCCTCCAGCGAGACCTTGCGCAGCGTGCGCAGCGCGGCGGTGCTCAGGCGCAGCTCCACGAAGCGGCTCTCCGAAGCGAGCCACAAGCGGCGGCGCTGGAGGTTGGGGAGCTGCCGCTTCTTGGTCTTGATGTTGGAGTGGGACACCTTGTGCGCGACGTTGGGGCGCTTGGCGGTGAACGGGCAGCGACGGGACATCTCGAACCTCGGAGAGCGCGCGGCGGGCGCAGATGCGGGGCCGGCGGTGCCGGCCGGCCGAGTGGGTAGCCGGCGGGGCTTAGCGCGGCGGGTGACGGCTCGCAACCCGGAGCGGGGGCGCCGGGAGATCGCCGCCGGGCGTCAGATGGTGAAGTCGATGATGGCCACGCCGCGGTCTTCGTCGCGGGAGGGGGCCTCGTCTTCGGGGGAGAACGGCTCGGGCTCGTGGCCCGGCCGCGTCCGGCCGCGGGGAGCCTCGCGGGGGGCCTCCCGCGGGACCTCGATGTGCAGCGGCACCCGGCGGTCTGCGGGGGCCTCTCGCTCGCGACGGATGCGGTCGATGATGTAGGCGTCCAGCATGACGTTCCCGCTCCCGTGGTCCAAGTATAGCACCGGCCTTTGCAGGGGCAAGGCCCCGCGGACGGACCGGCGCGCCCGCGCCCACTGCTGGTTGTCACGCGCCCCCGGTCGGCCGTCGGACAGCCGACTCAAGGCGAGCCGCGGGGCCGACCGAGCGCCGCTTCGATGGGCGGACCGAAGGCCGCGTAGAGCTGGGCCAGCCCCGGGTCCAGGGCCGCCAGCGCCCGGATGTGCGCCTCCACCGTCGCGTGGTCTCCCCGCGCGAGCGGCCCCGTCAGCGCATCGGACAACGCGCCCGCCGCCGCCGCCTCCAGCGAGGCGCGGGCCAGCGGCAGCAACCGCGCGCGCGCTGTCGCGCGGT
>JBEIVK010000061.1:0-12152 GCA_040373935.1 Alphaproteobacteria bacterium | reverse complement strand
TGCAGGCGGCGAGGAGGGCGAACAGGGGAAGGAGGGTACGCATCGATGCTCCGGGTCAGGAAACGGCCCCTTCTAGCGCCGGGAGGGCAGCAGGGCAAGGCGGCGGTGCAGGGCAGGGCTTGCGCGGTGGGCCCCAGCGGGAAACAACCGTGGACCGGAGAGGCCCCATGGACATCTTCCCGCTCACCCTCGACTGGCACGGCTCCACCGCCGGGCCCTACCCGCGAGAGGGCGCGGCCGGCGCACCCGGCAAGCCCGCCATCGTGCTCAGCGCGGGGGCCGCGTATGGGGGGGACCCGGCCCAGTGGAACCCGGAGGACCTGCTGGGCGCCAGCCTCGCACAGTGCCACATGCTCACCTTCCTGGCGCTCGCTGCCAAGACCCGGGTGGACGTCCGCTCCTACGCGGACCGCCCGGAGGTTGTCCTGGAGACCGTGGACAAGGTCACGCGGGTGACGCGCATCGTCCTGCAGCCCGAGATCGCCGTGGCGGGTGAGATCGACGCGGCCCGGCTGGGTGTGCTCTTCGAGAAGGCGCATAAGTACTGCTTCATCGGCAACAGCATCACGGCAGTGGTCGAGATGCGGCCGCGCTTCGTGCCGGCCGAATGAGTCGGGGCGGCGGGCGCTCGTCTCCGTGACGGCGACCTCCCAACCGTCCGGGCGGCCATCGCCGTCGGAGTCGGCGCGGCGCGGGTGCGTGCGCAGGCGGCGCTCGAGCGCGTTGGGCAGGCCATCGGCGTCGCGGTCGAGCGCGGTGCGTGCGGTGCAGCCCGGATGGATGCCCTGGGCCCACGCGGCGCCGTCTGGAACGCCGTCGCCGTCCGTGTCGGCCGCCCCGCTGTCCGACCCGAGGGCCCACTCCACCGCGTCGGTGAGGCCGTCTCCGTCGCGATCGTGCGAGAGCGGGCCGCTGAACACCACCGCCAACGCTCCCATGGACGCCGTGAACCACCCCATGCGCACCTCCGCCGGGGCGCCTTGCAGGGCTCGTGCCGCTGTCCCATCAAGGACTTCCGGGGCGGGAGGTGTCCGAAAATCCGGACAGTGTCGTCAGCGGCGCACGGGCTCCTCCGCCCACAGCAGCCCGCGCAGGTCTCCGAGCGCGTAGCCGTTGGCGGCGTCTTGCGGGTACGCCGCGTGGATCGCAGCCGCCGTCGCCGGGTCCCGGGCCGCCGGGTCCCCGTGGCAGAGCAGGCAAGGCCCCTCGATGGCGATGGGCAGTCCGACCCTCGCCACCGGGCCTTGGGGCCCCTCCACGACGGCGCGGACCGGCGTGGCCGCGCTCGCGGGGCCTTCACCCGTCGCGCGCAGCCACGCCTGCACCCACTCGGGCCCGGTGTTGGCTGGATTGCGCAAGCGCAAGGATGCCCGACCGACGGGGCCCGTCGCCTGCGCCGCGGCCGTGCGCGCGGGGGCCTCCTGCTGACAGGCGGCCACGGCGGCCGCGGGCCCCCCAGCCGCCATGGCCTCGACCACCCGCGCCTTGAGCGCGCCGCCGAGCGTCCGGGCGCGCTCGGTCGCGACGCGAAGGGCTCGGTCTTCCGGAGACTCCGCCGGCGTGGCCGCGCGCGCGGCCGCTGCGAGCCACAGCATGATCATCGGTGCGTTTCCCATCGGGTCTCCTCCGAGGCGATGATTGCAAGACCTGTGCCCGTTACACTCCGAGCCGCTTGCGGTGCCGCCAGAAGGTGGGCCGGCTCATCCCGAGCCGCTCGGCGGCCCGCCCGACGTGACCACCCGCCGCCTCCAGCGCGGCGACCCGGCGGCCCCGCTCATCGTCGTCCGACAGGGGGAGGGCCGGCGCCGGCGCCGCCGCAGGCCCCGACCCCACGAGGTCCGGGGGCAGGTCGGCCACCGCGAGCTCCGGCCCCCGGCCCACAGCGAAGGCGTACTCGACGACATTGCCCAGCTCGCGCACGTTCCCGGGCCAGCGGTGCGCCCGCAGCAGCGGGAGGACATCGGGGTGGAGGCGCTCCACCCGTCGCGGCCCGGTCTGGTTCTGCCGCTCGATGAACTGCCAGAGCAGCAGCTCGATGTCAGCGGTGCGCTCCCGCAGCGCGGGCAAGAACAGCGGCACCACCCGCAGCCGGTAGAGGAGGTCCTCGCGGAAGCGGCCGCGCGCCACCGCGTCGCGCAACGAAGTGTGAGTCGCCGCGACCACCCGGATGTCCACCGGAACCGAGACATTCCCGCCGACGGGCACCACCACCCGCTCCTGCAGCACGCGCAGCAGCTTGGCCCGCAGGTCCAGGGGAAGCTCGGCGACCTCGTCGAGGAACAGCGTGCCCCCGTTGGCCTTCTGAAACAGGCCCGCCCGGTCTTTCACGGCCCCGGTGAAGGCGCCGCGCGTGTGCCCAAACAGCTCGCTCTCCAGGAGGCTTGGGGAGATGGCTGCGCAGTTGACGGCGAGGAACGGTCCATCCTTGCGGCGGCTCTCGAAGTGCAGCGCCCGCGCGACCAGCTCTTTGCCGGTCCCTGACTCGCCGCGAACGAGCACCGTCGCCTCGGTGGCGGCCACGTTTCGGACGACCTCGAAGGCCCGGTGCATGCCTGCATCCTGGGAGACCATGCCGTGAAAGCGAACCGCCCCGCCGAAGACGGGGCGGGAGACCGCCCCGGCGGACGGCGCGGCTGCCGCGTCGGGCAGCAGCAGCTCGATGCCCCCCGCGAAGGCGCCGTCTTCGTCGGTGAATGCCTGCGCGAACTTGCGGACCGGCACGGGCCTCCCGTCCGCGCCGTGCAGCACCAGCGCCGCCCCGGCCACCGCGCCGTGGGAGGCGATGCCGCACCCCTGAATGCACGCGTGGCAGCGGCTGGCCTTGAGGCAGTGCTCGCCGACGACCTCGGCGGCGCGGAACCCAAGCAGACGCTCCGCGCCGGGCGACCAGTAGACCACCGCGCGGTCCCGGTCCACGATGTAGAGGGCGGCGTCCTCGCCGAGCGCCCCCGTGAGAAGGAGGCTGGTCGTGTGCAGCGCTTGGGCTGGGCCCACCCCGCGCAGCCAGCGGGACAACAGGTGCTCGCGCGGAAGCTCGGCGCGGGACGGTGGCGGCGTGGGAGTGCTCATGCGGTTGTTTCACACGAAACGTGCGCGGTGGCACTTGTTTCCCTGGCCGGCGTCATGAAACACGCCGCCGCGGTCCCCGGCGCGTTTTCTGGCGGCACGAGATCTGCTAAGCGACCTGCCAAGCCCATCCGGAGAGGACCATGATCTTCCGCCAACTCTTCGACCGCGACACCAGCACCTACACCTACCTGCTCGGCTGCGAGCGCACGCGCGAAGCGGTGATCATCGACCCGGTGCGCGATCAGGTGGAGCGAGACCTGGAGGTCGTGGCGGAGCTGGGGCTGCGCCTCGTCTATGCCGTCGACACGCACGTCCACGCGGACCACGTCACCGCGAGCGGCGTCCTGCGGAGCCGCACGGGGCTGCGCACGGTCGTTGGGGCTGGCGCGGGCACGCCCTGCGCTGACTTGCTCGTGCAGGACGGCGATCACATCGCGTTCGGGGACCACGCGCTGGAGGTGCGCGCCACCCCCGGGCACACCGACGGCTGCGTGACCTACGTGTACGCCCCTGCGCCGATGGCCTTCACCGGCGACGCGCTGCTCATCCGCGGGTGCGGGCGGACGGACTTCCAGCAGGGCGACGCGCGGCGGCTCTATCGCTCGATTCACACGCGGATCTTCTCCCTGCCTGACGCCACCCTCATCTACCCGGGCCACGACTACAAGGGCCGCACGGTGTCTTCGGTGGCCGAGGAGAAGGCGCACAATCCGCGTCTCGGCGGTGGGCGCACCGAGGACGAGTTCGTCGACATCATGTCGGCGCTGAAGCTGGCGTATCCGGGGAAGATCGACATCGCCGTCCCGGCCAACCAGCGCTGCGGCTGGTTGCCAGGGGACGGCGCCCACGCCGCCGAAGCGCCGCCGGAGCGGGGCTGGGCGCCGTTGGCGCGCGACGCCAACGGGGTGCCGGAGGTGGAGGCGGGCTGGACGGCGGCCCACCTCGGCGAGTTTCGGCTCGTCGATGTGCGCGAGCCCGACGAGTTCACCGGCGAGCTGGGCCACGTCGCGGGCGCGGAGCTGGTGCCCCTCGGCGACGTGGCTGCCGCGGCGGCGGGCTGGGATCGCGAGGCGCCGCTCGTCGTGCTGTGCAGGTCCGGCGGGCGCTCCGGCCGCGCGGCGACCGCGTTGGAGCAGCTCGGGTTCAAGCGCGTGGCGAGCATGGCCGGCGGCATGCTGCGCTGGAACGCGCTCGGTCAGCCGGTGGCGCGGAGCTGAGCGGCGGCGGCACGCACCGCGGCTGCGATCACGGCCGGGGCGTCGATTGGAAGTGCGCCCGCCAGCTCTCGCCCGGCGATGGTCCCGAGGTGCGGCCCGGGAGCGGGGCGAGGGTCGGGCGGCGTGCCGGGCCTCGCGACGTGGAAGGCGGGGAGGCCGGCGCCGCGGAAGCCCTCCACGAGCACGAGGTCGAAGCCGGCGAAGATGCGGCCGGCCAGCGCGCGCGGGCAGGGATGGCTGGCGGGCCGCGGCATCCACAACCCGTCGGGCGCCAGCACCGCTACGCCGTCGGCCTCTGAGCGGCAAAAGCGGTCGCTGTCGCTGCCGGGCCGCTCGAAGGGGTGGTGGCTGTGCTTGAGCACGCCGACGCGCAGCCCGCCGGCCCGCAGCAGCGGCACGATGCGTTCGATCACCGTGGACTTGCCGGCCCCTGACGGCCCGATGAACCCGATGCACACCGGCTCTGCGCCCACGCGCACCTCCGCCTGGGGTGACAGCCCCCAGGGCCGGTCTTATCCAGCGCGGGCCGCCCCGCGTCGCGGGCGGCGTCACCCCCTCGACCGCACGAGGTTTCCCATGTCGCTCGCCCGCCGGGCCTTCATCGTTGGAGGCGCCAACACTCCTTTCCTCGGGAAGGGCCACCCGGACTTCATCTGGAAGGGCCACCCGGACTTCGGCCAGCGGGAGAACCCGGGCCTCGAAGAGACGCTCCAGCAGGCCGTGGACGGCGCGATCGCCGACACCGGGCTTGACCCGGCGCAGGTGGACCGCCTCTACATCGGCAACTTCGTGGGCGAGCTCTTTGTGAACCAGGGCCACCTGGGCGCGGCCCTCGTCGGCACGCACCCGGGCTTCGCGGACAAGCCGGCGGCGCGCCTGGAGGCCGCCTGCGCGTCTGGCGGGCTCGCGGTGTTGGCCGCCACGGACGCCATCGCCGCCGGAGCGGACCTCGTGCTGGTCGCCGGCGTCGAGATCCAGACGGCCGCCAGCGCGCGGGTGGGCGGCGACTACCTGGCGCGTGCGGCCCATTATCGGCGCCAGCGTGGCATCGATGACTTCACCTTCCCGGCGCTGTTCGCGCGGCGCATCAAGGCGCTCCGCGAGGCCGGCCTCGTGTCCGACGAGGACCTCGCGGCGATCGCGGCGAAGGCCTATGCCAACGCCAACAAGAACCCGAAGGCCCACATGACGGCCGTGAAGATGTCCTTCGAGAAGGCGCTCACGGCCTCCGACAAGAACCCGAACTTCCTCGCGAACCCGGAGCTGTCGCCCTTCCTCAAGGTGAGCGACTGCTCGCAGGTGAGCGACGGCGCGAGCGTGGTCGTGGTCGCGAGTGAGGCGGGGCTTCGCAAGCTCGGCCGCGCGATCGCCGACACCGTCGAGATCATCGGCACCGGCCACGCGACGGCGAGCCTGTACACCGACGGCGACCCGACCGAGCTCTCCACGGTCCGCGCTGCCACCCGCCGCGCGATGGCGGACGCCGGGGTCCAGGTGGGCGACATCGAGGTCGCGGAGGTGCACGATTGCTTCACCGTGGCCGAGCTGCTGACCTACGAGGCGCTCGGGCTCGCCGCGAAGGGGCAGGGCGGCGCCTACGCCCGCAGCGGCGCGACGGCCCTCGACGGCGCGGTGCCGGTCAACACGGGCGGCGGGCTCATCGGGTTCGGCCACCCGGTCGGCGCGACGGGCGTGAAGCAGCCCCTGGAGATCTTCCGCCAGATGAAGGGGCTGTGCGGGAGCTACCAGGTGCAGAAGCCGCTGCGCTACGGCATCACTTCGAACATGGGCGGAGACGACAAGACGGTCGTCAGCCTCGTGCTCAAGAACGGCTGAGCGGGACCCCCACGCCGGCCCGGCCCCGCGCGGTCGGCCGGCGCATCGCCCGGTTGTCCCCCCGGAAGCCGAGGCGCTCGTAGAGCCGGTGGGCGCTTGGGTTGCCCCGGGTGACCTCGAGGGTGAGGGCGACGGCGTCCGGCTGCCAACGTCCGGCGTCCAGCGCCTCGAAGAGCGCGCTCCCGAGGCCGCTGCCGCGGTGCGCGGGCGCGATGCAGAGCTCGTCGACCGCGCAGACGGGCCCGCCCAGCTCGTTGCTCCAGAACCGCGCCAGCAGGGCGTAGCCCACCGGGCCGCCACCCGGGTCGCACACGACCGCCTGCCCGAGCGCCGGATCGGCCCGGAATGCGGCGAGCGTGCGACGCAGGTTGTCGGGGCCGGGCCCGGCGGTGCTCGGGTCCTCGGTGTAGAGGCGGATGAACAGGTCGAGGATGGCTGCGTCGTCTCGCGGCTCGGCGTCTCGCCACATCGGGCTCGCCTCCGACGCCCGGTTAGCGTGCGCGCATGGCCGCGCCCAGCCCTCGAACCCTGCTGCTCCTCGTCGCCTTGCTGGCGGCGGTCGGTCTGGGGGCGGTTCTGTGGGGCGGCCCTGTCGCGGTGGACGCGCCGCCCGTCGCCGCGCCGCCGCCTGCGGCCCTCGATGCCGGGCGCCCCGCCGCTCCTGCTGACGCTCCTGCCGCCGACGCCGTCTGGGAGCCGCCGCCACCGCCGAGTGACTTCGACCGTGCCTTCGAGGCCCACGCGGCCGAGGCGGGTCCCCGGTGGGCCCGGGTTGGCGCCGTGCTGGACCAATCCGACCAGCCGCCCCTCGCCAACGTCTCGCGGGACCTCGCTGCCCAGCTCGCGGCGCCGCCTGCCGACGCCGCGGGGCGCCGAGACCTCTTGATGGCGCAACGTCAGCTGCTGGCCGTCCTCCAGGACCGATACGGAGGGGCGCAGGTCATGGATGAGGAGCTGGCCGCGATGAAGCGCAGCCTCGCCGCGGTGGATGCCGCCGGCGGTGTGCTCCCCGCGGGGGCTGCGCCGCCGCGCTGAGCGTGCTTCAGGCCGGGCGGATGCTCTCCACGAGCAGCACCGGCTCGCCGCCGCCGAAGCCGAAGGCCTCCACGACCCGCCCGTGCACCTCGACCCGCCGGCCATCGAGATCGGCCGGGATCAGGCCGTCCAGGGCGTAGCGGTCTCCGCCCGGCAGCTCGAGTACCCAGCCGCCAGCGCCCAGATCCGACCGTCGAAGCGTGCCTGTCATCGGTGTCCTGCCTCCTGGCGCTCCCGCGCCCGCGCGACCCCGGCCGTGGCCACCGCGCAGACCAGACAGAGCGCGGCTTGGAGGGCGTGCCACGCCGTACCCGCTCCGCCGGGCAGGAGCCAGATCGCGGGGCCGACGCCGACAGCCGCCGCCGCGAAGCCGACCGAGAGGCCTGCCGATGCGCCGCCGACCCACGGGCCGAGGGTGCGCGTGGTGCCGAGCAGGAAGGTGAGCACGACCGGCAAAAGGGCGGACAGCAGCAGCGGGTTGCGGCCGAACGGCTCGGGGACCAACAGCCCAGGCCAATCGAGCAGCGGCCGGGAGAGCAACACCACGGGTTGCACTGGCGGCAGCGGCAGAAGCGGCAAAAAGAAGAGCCCGCCGGCCGCGCATGCGCCCGCGAGCACCGGGGCGACCCGGCGCACGCCACCGAGGCCCATCACGAGCGCGGCCACGAGGGCGCCGAGCGCGAACAGCACGCCGTTGCGAACCAGGAACAGCGCCTTCACGACCCGCCCGAGGTCCAGGCGGCCGTGACCGGTGGCCTCATCGTGGCCGGCCGGCCCGAGGTCTGCCGCGTTGTCCATCAGGGCCGCTGCAACGCGGGCCGGATCGCCCCCCGCCGCGTGCCAAATGACCGCCGCGGCGCCCGACACGTGCGGCGTCGCCATGCTCGTGCCTTGGAAGGCGCGGAACGCGTGCCCGCCACCTTCGGCGATGGTGTCTTGCAGGATGCCGCCGCCGTCTTCGCGGGTATCGCCGCCCGGCGCCACGAGATCCAGCTCGGGGCCGGTGGTGGAGTACGGGGCCCGCGCGTCCGACGGGCCGACCGCCCCCACGGCGAGAACGCCGTCCAGCGCGGCCGGGTGAGAGATGCCCGCGCGCCCCGTGTTGCCGGCGGCAGCCACCACCAGCACGCCGCGCGCCTGGGCCTTGGCGACCGCTGTGGCGATGACGGCCGCGGGCGGGCCGCCGAGGCTGAGGTTGATGATGTGCGCGCCGTTGTCTGCGGCTTCGTCGATCGCGCTTGCGATCCAGTCGGAACGCCCGAAGCCGCGCCCGGAGAGCGCCTGGATGGGCAGAAGCGTCGCCGCGGGGGCCACGCCGGCGACGCCGAGCCCGTTGTGGGTGGACTGCGCGATGGTGCCCGCGACGTGGGTGCCGTGGCCGTTCGTGTCGAGCCCGGATGGCTCGTCGGGCACGAAGGAGATCGCCGGCAGGACGTGAGAGTCGGCGAGGTCTGGCACGGGCGCGATGCCGGTGTCGATGACCGCGACGACGACCCCGGCGCCCCCACCGACCCGCCAGCCCGCCGGCGCACCGATGCTGCGGAGGTTCCATTGGGCCGGCCAGAGCGGGTCGTTGGGGTGGGCGCTCGCTTCATAGAGCTGCGCGGGCTCGGCGGATTCGACCAGCGGCTCGCCGTCGAGGGCGGCGTGGGCGGCCGCGAGATCGGGCACGGCGAGGGCGCCGAGGGACTCATCGGCCGAGCGGGCGGAGGACCACTCCAGCGCAGCGAGCCCCGGCAACGCTCGGGCGGCGTCGAGCGGGGTGCCGTCGACGAGATCGACGACCAGCAGGCCCGGTTGAGGGGTGGTGGCCGCGCTCGGCCCTGCGGGTGGGCGTGGGGCGGGCACCCCCGAGGAGACCGCACACGCGGCGAGCCAGGGCAACAGAGCGAGGCGCATGGGAGTCTCCGGTGTCTCTACGGGCGGCGCGGCGTGGATCTTTCAGGCCCGTTTGGGTGATCCCGTCTTGACACGACAAGCCCCGTATGGAGATGATAGCGATCCAATCCACTCCGGCGCGTCGATGCACTCTTCGCTTGTCCTGGTCGATGACGGCCAATCTTTCCTGACCCCGGCCGACGAGCGGGCATCCGAAGCGCAGGCCTGGGCTGCGGAGGTGCGCGCGTGGCTGCCCTCCGTCGTGTGGGCCGTGGACGAGGCGGGCGTGCGCCGCGGCGATCGCGGTGCCGTGCTGCGCGCCGGAATGGAGCAGATCCGCGCGTCCCTGTCGATGCGCATCGCCGAAGCGGAGCCGCCGTGCGGCGATTTGGTGGCGCACTGGGGCCAGGTCGCCGCCCGCGCGATGAGTCGCCTCCCCGAGGATCCGCTGGCGGTCGCCCGGTTTCTCGACGTTTGGGTGAGCGTGCTGGTGGGCGCTTTCATCGAGGGCGAGGCGGGCCGGCACCTCGCGCCGGCGGGCGGCTGGGACGGCGACCTGCGCGACCTGCGGTAGACTCGGGCGCCGTTGGGGTGCGCGTGGCGTCCATTCATCAGATCATGGTCGTCGAGATGCCCTCGGGAGACGAGCTCCCGGTGGTGCGGCGTCGCTTCGGAGCCGGCGGCGGCCCGCGGGTGGCGGTGGTGGCGGGCATCCGCGGAGACGCCCCCGAGGGCATCCGCGTGGCCCACACGGTCGCGCGCTTCCTCGAGAGCAACGAGGCCCATGTGCGCGGGACGGTGGACATCTACCCCTGCGCGAACCCGCTCGCGGCCCATCAAGGTGCCCGGCTGTGGCCCTTTTTCGACGTCGACCTCAACCGTCTCTTCCCGGGCAACCCGGACGGCCACCCGCCCCACCGCGTCGCCTGGGCGCTCGCCCGGGACGTCGCCGGCGCAGATCAGGTGGTTGAGTTGCGCGGGGCCAATCCGCATTTTCGCGAGGCGATGCAGGCGCACGTGCGGCGCAAGGACGCCCGCGCGGCGGAGCTGGCGGCGGGTTGCAATGTCCCCGTGGTCTGGCGTCGCGCGCCAGGGCCCGCGGCGCCCGGCACCTTCGCGGCCCAGGTGCCCGGGACCATCGTGCTGGAGGGGGGGACCGGCAACTGCCTGACCCCTGGTGTCGGCAAGGACCTGAGCGATGGTGTGCTCAACCTGCTCGCGCAGGTGGGCGTTCTTGATGAGTCTCGGTTGCCTTTTCACTGGGCCGGACTGCAGCGCCCGGTCGTCGTGGGGGACGACGAGGTGCGCCGCGTGCGCGCCGAGCGCGGCGGGCTCTTCTTGCCGGAGGGCGACGTGCTCGCCGCCGTCGAAGAGGGCCAGCCCATCGGCTCCGTGGTGGATCCGCTCACCGGCGAGGTCCGCGAGGAGATCCGCAGTCCAGCGGCGGGGAGGCTGCTCGCGATTCGCGTCCTGCCCGTCGTCTTCCCGGGCTCCACCGTGGCCCGCGTGGTGACCGCATGAGCAGCGTCGTGTTTCGCCTGGAGGCCCCGTACCGCGGCGCCTACGAGCTCCACCGCTTGTCCTTCGGCAGCGGCGGGCCGGTCGTCTCGATCGTCGCCGGCCTGCACGGCAACGAGCTGAACGGCATCCACGCCGTCAACCTGCTGGCGAACAGCCTGCGCGCCCAGCGCCCGCGCGGCACCGTGCATCTGTTCCCCCTGGTCAACACCTTCGGGGCCGACGAGGCGCGCAAGCGCTGGCCCTTCGACGACACCGACATCAACCGCGCGTTCCCGGGGGATCCGTCCGGCACCGCCGTGCAGCGCATCGCCGCCGCGCTGCTCGACGCCTCGGAGGCAGACATCTGCGTGGACGTTCACTCGGGCGCGCCCCACGTGCGCGAGCTCCCGCAGGTGCGTGTGCCGATGAGCGGGGAGGAGCTGGCCCTCGCGCGGGCCATGGGCCTCCCCGTGGTCTGGCGCCGGGCGGGGGACCGCCTCGCCGAGACGGGGCTGGTGGGCGCCTGGCGGGAGGCGGGCCGCAAGGCGCTGCACGTGGTCGCGGGCCGGGGCATCACGCTCGACACGGGCCACTCCAGCACCACCGCCCGCGGCCTCAACCGGCTGCTGGCGCACCTCGGCGTGATGCCGGCCGTCGGCCCCTCGGAGACCGCCGCCGATGTCTCGGCGGCCGACATCGAGAGTCACCGCGCGCCCTTCGGCGGCTTCTTCGTTCCCGAGGTGCGGGTGGGAGATGTGGTTCGGCCTGGGCATCTGCTCGGCAACCTCACCTCGCCGCTCGGCGGCGAGCGCCTGGGCGAGGTGCGCGCGGGTCGGCCGGGCATCGTGATGACGGTGCGCGCCTGGCCGATGGTGCATGCCGAAGAGCTGCTCGTGCGGATCGCGGGCACGGGCGGCTGAACATGCTGGCCGGCCCCGTGCTGGTGGTGGGCTTTTTGCCCTTCGGTGGCGTGCGGGACAATCCGGCGGCGCGGCTCGCGCGTGCGGTGGATGGCCGCCGGGCGGGCGGGCGCTGGGTGCGCGGCGAGGCGATTCCGGTCTCCTACGCGCGAGGGCCGGCGGAGACGCTGCGCTTCGTCCGCCTGCTCCGTCCGGTCGCGGTCTTGGGGGTGGGCGTCGCCACGTCCCGCCCGGCGGCGGAGCTGGAGCGCTGGGCGCGGCCGGGCTGCACTGCGCCGGGCGCCGACGTGGACGGGGCCCGGCTGCCGGCTGAGGATGGACCGCCGCGCCCGCTTTTCGATGGTGGGCTCGCGGCGGCGCTCCGGGTTGGCATGTCGGACGACGCAGGCGGTTATGTCTGCAACGGCTGGGCGTGGGCGGTGAGCGGCGCGGCGGGTTGCCCTGTGGGCTTTCTGCATGTTCCGGAGCAGGGCTTCTGCCCGGCGCGCCTCCTGGCCGGATTGGCGGCGTGGGCGCTGCCGCTGGAGTGGTGAGTGTCTGCTGATAAGTCAGCGTTTGACGATTTGATGTCCCAGATGGGCGTGCGGCGCTTGGACGCCCGCGCGAACCCTCCGGCGTCCAGGCCGTCGGTCGCCCCGCCCGCCCGGCCATCCCCGCCGGCCGCCGCCCCGCCGTCTCGGGCGGCTTCGCCACCGCC
>JBEIVK010000714.1:0-2442 GCA_040373935.1 Alphaproteobacteria bacterium | reverse complement strand
TGCGTCCGCCCGCCGCCCCGCTCGTCGCCCGTGTGCTCGCCGAGGAGACGCCCTTCGCCGGGGGGTTGTCGCCGATCGACGGGCGCTCGCTCGGGCTCGCCGCCCTGCTCCACACCGCCGGGCGCGGCACCGGCGCAGACCTGCGCGCCGATGTCGCCTTTGGCGTGCTGGACGGCGACCTCATCCGCCCTGTGGATGCGCTGGAGGCCAAGCTCGCGCACCTCGTCACCGCCGCGCCGGGGCTCGCGCGGGTGTGGGTCTGCTCCGCGCAGGCCGCCCAAGCCGCGGCGGTGCTGGGCCCCGGGGTGGAGCTCTGCGTGGTCGACACGGCGGCCGCCGCGCTCCGGAAGGTCGAGGAGGCGCTCGTCCCCGCGCCGCCCGTGTCCGCAGAGATCGCCGATGCCTTCGGCGTCCTCGTCTGGGCGCTGCCCCTCCACGACCGCGCAAACGACCGCGCCCTCGCCGCGGTCGCCTCTCGCTGGACGTGCGACCCCTCGGTCTCCCCAGAAGACCGCTGGCGGCTCGCCTGGATCGAGTCCATCGCCCGGCGCCACGCCGCCGAGCCCCTCGGCCCCGCCCCGGGGCTGGACCCCGCCCCGACCACGCCCGCCCCCCGCGCCCTGCGCCGCCAGCTCCTCTCGCAGCTGCTCCAGCACGCCGCAGACGGTGGAGAGGGCTCGCCCGAGGCCCTTCTCGCCGAGGTGGATGCCCTCGGCCCCGAGGATCTGGAGCCCTCGGGGCTGCAGGCCCTTGGCGCCGCGGCGCGCTTGCATCTCTCCCTCGGGCATCCGCTCCAGGCCGCCGCCTTCGCCTGGCGGGCGGTGGACGGCTGGCTCGCCATCGCGCGGGTGGTCGAATGCTCCCGGCCCCTGTGCGCCGCGCTCATCGCCGATGCCGCCGTGGCCGACCCCGCGCGCCTGCCCGCCGTGCTCGCCCGCTCCGAAGCCCTCGCCCCCCAGCTCGATCCCCTCGGCCGCGAGTATCTCGAGGTCGCGCAGCACCGCGTCCGCCTTCGGCTCGGCGTGGACTTGGCCTCCGTCCGCGACGCGCTCGCCCAGGCCAGCACGCGCGGCTCGGACCGCATCCTCCCGGCCCGCCTCTGGGGCGAGGCGCTCCTGCGGCTGGGCGAGCCCGTCGCCCCCGCCCTCGACGCCCTCGACGCCGACCCTCGCCGGGGCGCCCGGATCTCCGCCGCGCTTTTGCGCCTCCGCATGGTGTGGGAGGCTCCGTCCGCGCCGCCCGCCGCCGTCGACGCCGCCCTCGACGCCGTGCTCGGCGTGGGCGGGCAGATGGGCATCGTGGCAGACCGCCTCCTCCGCGGCGGGCGCAGCCCGGCCGATGTCCGCCGCCTGCTCGACTGCTTCCCCTATTAGCGCTGGCCAGGCGTCTGTCCTCGCCAACGCGCGTGCGGCCCGGCGCGTGCGGCCCGGTGGGGGTCCGGGCGGCTGCCGGCCTCCGGCCGGCACCGGGTCTCTCCGCGGGTCGCGGCCTCCCGGCCGCTCCGTGCGGGCGCACGCGCCCGCACCGGCCCTCCCGGGCCGCCGCTCCGGCCCCTGCCGCGGCGGGGCCTGTCGGTCGCCCTCCGGTCCCTCCCGCTCGCCGGCCCCCCGGGATAGCCGACGTCGATGCTCGCCCTTGGCCCGGTCCTCTACGTCGGCGTCGCGCTCGCCGTCACCGCCGCCGAGGCCATCGGCCCGGAGTGGGCGGCCCCGCTCAAGCCCCTGATGATGCCCGCCCTCGCCGCCGCCGTCGCCGGGGCCGTGCGGGGCAGCCCGCGGTCGTCCCTCGACGCGCCGCTCGCTGTGGCGCTGGCCGGGGGCTGGGTGGGCGACATCGCGTTGGTGTTCGCCCCCGCCGCTGGTCTCCCGGGCACACTGGGGGGCGTTCCGCGGCACCCTGCCTTCTTTTTTGTCGGCGTCGCCGGCTTTTTCGTCGGGCACCTCGGCTACCTCCGCGCCTTGCGGGCGGGGCTCGGGCCCCGCGGGCCGGGTCGCGGCCTGCCGCCCGCGCTGGGCGCCGCGCTGGGCGCCCTCGCGGTCGTTGTCCTCGCCGTCATCGTCGCCCGCTTGGCCGGCGACCCGGCGCGCGCGCCCGCGATCGGGCCCGTGCTCGTCTACGCCGCCCTGCTCGTCGCCATGGCCCTCGCCGCCCTCGACCGCCGCGGCCGCGCCGCGCCGGCCTCGGTGGGGCCGGCCATCGCCGGTGCGCTGTGCTTCCTCTTGTCCGATGCGCTGATCGGGCTGCGGTTCATCGCCGGGCTGCCGGTGCCGGGCGCGGGGCCCGCGATCCTCGCCACCTACACGGCGGCGCAAGGCCTGCTTGCGGTCGGGCTGGTGCGGCAGCGGGGGGCGGCCGCGTCGCCGGGTTGACCGGCGGGGGGCGGGGGGCCCGGTGGCTGGGGGGGCGCGCGTGTGGGGCCGGCCATCGCCGGTGCGCTGCTCG
>JBEIVK010000290.1:0-5268 GCA_040373935.1 Alphaproteobacteria bacterium | reverse complement strand
CGCAGCGGAGGCACGGAGCGGCCCCGCCGCGACCCCAGAGGACACGGGGTGCCCGGCCGGGACGGCCGGGCAGGCGCCCGGCGCCCCGATGTTGCGGTGCGGAAAGGGGCCCGGGTGCGGTGCGGCGTCCGGTTTGCTGCGCTGCGGCGACGGGTGCGAGGGGCGGGAGCCCGGGCTAAGGGCGGGCGTCGCGGGGGTTTGCGGTGATCACGGTGTTGCGAGACGCGACGGTGTACGCGCCGGAGCCCTTGGGGCGGGTGGACGTGCTGGTGGCGGGCGGCCAGGTGGCGGCCATCGGGCCGGGGCTGGCGGCGCCGCCGGCGGGCTGGCCGGTGGAAGAGCTGTGGCTGGACGGCGCGGTGGTGGTGCCGGGGCTCGTGGACGGGCACGCGCACCTGTCGGGTGGCGGCGGGGAGGGTGGGCCGCACACGCGGGTGCCGGCGGTGGGCCTGACGCAGCTCACGCGCGCGGGGGTGACGACGGCCATCGGCCTGCTGGGCACGGACACGACGACGCGCACGGTGGCCGAGCTGGTGGCGGTGGCGCGCGGGCTCGCGCACTTCGGGGTGACGGCGCTCTGCTACACGGGCGGCTACCGCGTGCCTCCGCTGACGCTGACGGGGGACGTGCGCGCCGACATCACCCTGGTGGACCGCATCGTGGCGGTGGGCGAGGTGGCGGTGTCGGACCACCGCAGCGCGCAGCCGACGGACGCCGAGATCTTCCGGCTGGCGGCGGACGCCCACGTGTCCGGGCTGATGTCGGGCAAGGCGGGGCTGCTGCACCTGCACTTGGGTGACGGCGCGGGCGGGCTCGGGGTGGTGCGGCGCGCGCTGGACACGACGGAGCTGCCGCCGCGGGTGTTCCACCCGACGCACGTCAACCGCAACCGCCGCTTGTGGGCAGAGGCCCAAGACATCGTCGCCCGCGGCGTCACGGTGGACCTCACCGCCTTTCCGGACGAGCCGGGCGCGCCGACGGCGGCGGCAGACCTGCACGCGTGGTGGGCGGCCGGGCTGCCGATGGGACGGCTGACGATGTCCTCCGATGGCGGGGGATGCTTGCCGGTGTTCACCGAGGACGGCGTGCTGGCGCACATGGACGTGGGGGATCCGGGCACGCTGCTGCACGCGGTGCGCGGGGCGGTGGCGGCGGGGATGCCCTTGGAGGCGGCGTTGTTGCCGGTGACGTCCACGCCGGCGCGGCTCTTCCGGCTGGGCGGCAAGGGGCGGCTCGCGCCGGGGGCCGACGCCGACCTCGTGGTGCTGGATGGCGCGCTGCGCGTTCGCGCGACGATGGCGGGCGGACGCTGGCTGGTGCGCGACGGCGTGCCGACGGTTCGCGGGCTCTTCGAGCGGGGGGATTGATGCGCGGGCCGGTGATGGAGTACGCTGCCGCGTTCCTCTTCTCCGCCGAGTCCATCCGCCTCCATGCCCTCTCCTGAGTCCGTCCCTGGTTCCCGCGGTTTCATCATTCCCATCGGCGGCGCCGAGGACAAGGTGAGCGATCGCCGCATCCTGCGGCGCTTTGTCGGGCTCGCGGGAGGTTCGGACGCGCGCATCGCCGTGCTCCCGACGGCCTCCGAGATGTCCGACACCGGCTCCCGCTACCGCGAGGTGTTCAAGGCGCTGGGCGCCGCGGTGGTCGAGGTGCTGGACATCAAGGAGCGCGCCGAGACCGAGCGCGCAGACCACCTCGCCGCGCTCAACAGCGCGACGGGCGTGTTTTTCACGGGCGGCAACCAGCTTCGCCTGTCCACCATCCTGGGCGGGACGCCCGTCGCGCAGGCGGTGCGGCGGCTCAACGCGCGCGGGGTGCCGGTGGCCGGCACCTCGGCGGGGGCGGCCTTCGTGAGCGAGCACATGATCGCCTTCGGGCGCGAGGGCGCGACGCCCATCGCCGGGCAGGTGACGCTCTGCGCCGGGCTCGGCCTCACCAACCGCTTCATCGTGGACCAGCACTTCCGCGAGCGGGACCGCCTGGGCCGGCTGCTCACGGCGCTGGCGTACAACCCCTTCGCCGTGGGCGTCGGGCTGGACGAAGACACCGCGGCCTTCCTCGGCCCGGACAACCAGATCGAGGTCGTGGGGGCCGGGGCCATCACGATCGCCGATGTCTCGGACCTCGCGTACAGCAGCATGGCGAAGGTCCGCGAGGGCCAGCCGGTGCAGCTCATCGGGGTGCGGATGCACATTTTGTCGGAGGGCGGCACCTTCCGGCTCGACACGCGCGAGGCCCGCCCGGGAGACCGGGACTGAGCCTTCGCCCGCGCCGGGGCCGCCCCGGCTGTTCTTTTTGTTCCGTCCTCCTTTCCTGCCCGCAATCGCGGGACCGAGGCGCCCATGCGGATCGTCGACCAGCGGACCTACGTCGGCCCCAACCTTTACGCGACCTTCCCCGTCATCCGCATGACGCTGGACCTCGGTCCGCTGGAGGCGCACCCGAGCGACGCGATCCCGGGCTTCGTGGATGCCCTGCTGGCGCGCATCCCGAGCCTCGGGGAGCACGGCTGCAGCTACGGCGAGGCGGGGGGCTTCGTGCGGCGGCTGCGGGAGGACGGCGGCACCTGGATGGGGCACGTCTTCGAGCACGTGGCCATCGAGATCCAGAACCTCTGCGGCGCGCGGGTCACCTTCGGCAAGACGCGCGGGTCCGGGCCGGAGGGGCAGTACCATGTCGTCTACGAGTACGACGAGGCGTGGGTGGGCGAGCAGGCGGGCGCGCTGGGCCTGCGGCTGCTGCACCACCTCATCCCGGCAGAGCTGCGGCCCGGCGTGGCCGACGAGCCGGACTTTGACTGGACGGCGGAGCTGGAGGCGCTCATCCGCGGGGCGCAGCGGCGGGCCCTCGGGCCGTCGACGGGCTCGCTGGTGCGCGCGGCGCAGGCGCGCGACATCCCCTGGTTGCGGCTCAACAACCACAGCCTCGTGCAGTTTGGGCACGGGCGCTACCAGAAGCGCATCCAGGCCACCGTGACGAGCGAGACGCGGCACATCGCCGTGGAGATCGCGTCGGACAAAGAGCTGACGAACAAAATCTTCGCGGACATCGGCCTCCCGGTGCCCAAGCAGGACCAGGTGACGAGCCAAGACCAGGCGGCGCGGGCGGCGCGGCGGCTGGGCTACCCGGTGGTGGTGAAGCCGCTGGACGCCAACCACGGGCGCGGGGTGTCGATCGGCCTGGAGACGGAGGCGCAGGTGCGCACCGCCTACGACCAGGCGCGGGAGCACAGCCGCACCGTCCTGGTGGAGACCTTCATCCGCGGGTTCGACCACCGGATGCTCGTCGTGAACGGCGAGCTGGTCGCCGTGGCCAAGCGCGTGCCCGGGCACGTCGTGGGCGACGGCGTGTCGTCGATCAGCGCGCTCGTGGACCGCACGAACCTGGACCCGCGCCGCGGCATCGGGCACGAGAAGGTGCTCACGCGGCTGGAGCTGGACCACCAGGCGCAGCGCCTCATCGAGGCGGCGGGGCTCACGGCCGAGAGCGTGCTGGAGGCGGGCCGCGTGTTCTACCTGCGCAGCACCGGCAACCTGTCGACCGGCGGCACCGCCATCGACGTCACCGACGAGTGCCACCCGGACAACCGCGAGATGGCCGTGCGGGCCTGCGCGGCGGTGGGCCTCGACGTGTGCGGCGTGGACTTCCTGACCCCGGACATCAGCCGCTCCTACAAGGAGGTGGGCGGCGGCATCTGCGAGGTGAACGCGGCGCCGGGCTTCCGCATGCACGTCGCGCCCTCGGAAGGGACGCCCCGGGATGTCGCCGGCAAGGTGATGGAGATGCTTTTCCCGCCGGGCACGCCCTCGCGCATCCCGATCGCCGCCATCACCGGCACCAACGGCAAGACGACGACGACGCGCATGCTGGCCCACATCCACAAGATGGCGGGGGCCGTGGTCGGCATGACGACGACGGACGGCGTGTACATCGACGGCCAGCGCACGGTCGAGGGCGACATGACGGGCCCGGTGGCCTCGCGCATGGTGCTGCGGGACCCGACGGTCTCGGTCGCGGTGCTGGAGACGGCGCGTGGCGGGTTGTTGCGGGCGGGCCTCGGCTTCCGCCACCCGGACGTGTCCTGCTGCCTCAACGTGTCGGGAGACCACCTCGGCATCGGCGGCATCGACACCATCGAGCAGCTCGCAGAGGTCAAGCGCATCCCCATCGAGGTGGCGCGGGACACGGTGGTCCTCAACGCGGACGACCCGCTGTGCGTGCGCATGGCCCAGCACACCGTCGCGCGGCATGTCTGCTACGTCACGACGCACCCGGGCAACGCGCTGGTGCGCGAGCACATCCGCGCCGGCGGCCGGGCCGTGGCCCTCGAGGCCGGCATCAACGGCGACATGATCACGCTCTACGACAAGGGCGCGCACATGCCGCTGCTGTGGACGCACATCATCCCGGCGACGCTGGAGGGCAAGGCGCTGCACAATGTCCAGAACGCGATGTTCGCCGCGGGCATGGCCTACGCGATGGGCGTGCGCCTGGACGACATCCGCCACGGCCTGCGCACCTTCGACACCACGTTCTTCCAGTCCCCCGGCCGGATGAACATCTTCGACCAGCACGGGTTCCGGGTCATCGTGGACTACGGGCACAACCCGGCGGCCGTGGACGCGATGTGCACCCTCGTGGACCGCATGGCCGAGGGCGGCTCGCTCGGGCCGAGCGGCCGGCGCATCGTGGTGCTGGCGGCCCCGGGAGACCGCCGCAACGAGGACTACGCGGCCATCGCCGCCCGCGCGGCCCGCAGCTTCGACACCTTCATCTGCCGGCGAGACGACAACCCGCGCGGCCGCGCGCCCGACGAGGTGCCGCGCCTGCTGGCGGGCGGCCTGGCGGCGGCCGGCGTGGCCGATGGGAAGGTCCAGCTCATCGAGACCGAGGAGGCCGCCGTCGAGGCCGCGCTGGCGCAGGCGCGGCCGGGGGACTTGGTCCTCGTCTTCGCCGACAAGGTCACCCGCACCTGGAAGCAGGTCATCTACCACGGGGGCCGCAAGCCCGAGGCCGAGGCGGCGCCCGCGCCCACCCCGGCCCCCCTGCCGCCCGCCGTGGTGGAAAACACCCTCCAGAGCCTCTCCGGCCTCAACGTGCAGCGCGACGCCCGCGGCGTCATCGTGCTCGACGAGGACGCCGACTGATGGCGGTGGCGGAGGCCCGTCGGGTCACCGGGCGGCACCCGCTGCTGTCCGGCCCCGGCGTGGCCGCCGAGCTGCTGCTCGCGCCGGCGCACGCGGCGGCGGTCGCGGCCGCGCTGCCGGG
>JBEIVK010000868.1:0-1851 GCA_040373935.1 Alphaproteobacteria bacterium | reverse complement strand
GGGGCGCAGCGCGCCCGCGCGTTTTTGGAGGAGCTGGGGACGTCCTTCAAAACCAAAAAGGCGCTCGACGATCGCGCGAAGGAGCTGGGCATCGCCGAGCACAAGCCGTTCCTCACCCTGAGCGCACTGCAGGGCGCCTACTCGAACCAATGCCTTGACACCGCAGCCATCCATAAGCTCATCGAAGCGAAGCTGAGCCCGATCAAGAGCATGGCCGAGCAGGGCGCCGCGCCGGCGCTCGCATCGGACCGCGCCGCAGTCCCCCGGGCCGTCCACGCGGTGGAGTGGGCTTTCGGCAGCGCGGCCTCCTCCTCAGACGAGCCCGCCGATCCCCGCAGCACACCCACGCCGCTCTCGATCCCGGTCGACGATGGCCCCCCGCTGCTGGTCAACGGCCGCATCGACCGGGTCGACGCGGTGCCCGGCGCCGGCCCGCTGGCGATCGTGGACTACAAGACCTCCGCCAACGAAAAGTCCGGAAATGCGATCTCCAAAGAGTTCGGCGCTGGCCTTCACCTCCAGCTGCCCCTCTACGGCGCGGCGGCCGACCAGCTGCTCGCGCCCACGCTCGGGCGCCCGGGGGACCGGGTGGAGTCCGGTCGGCTCCAGTACGTGCGGCTGGCCAAGCAGAGCACCCTCGATCTCCACCGGGCGCGCTTTGTCTCCCAGCCCGTACGCGTGGCAGAGGCGGCGGAGGAAACGCCCGAGGTCGGCGCAGATGAGGTGCTCCGCAAGCACCTGTCCGCGACCGCCAAGCGCCTACGGTCCGGCGTGCTGCCGCTCGCGCCGACGGCCTGCCCGCTGCGCAAGGACAAGGGCGCCCACTGCGACTTCGAGCGCACCTGCGGCTTTGTCGAGGGTTCCACGCGGGCCCCCGCCTCACCCGCCCCGCGGTACGTGACTCCCACCAAGCCCCCAGAGGACAAGGGCCCGAAAAAGGCTCCGCCTTGGTCCCCCGGCGTCCCGCTCAGCCCGCCCCGCGAGACCCCCGGTGTCCAGGCGGCCCAAGCGGTCGAACAGCAGACCAAGGCGCACGTCCGCGACCTCGGCGTGGACGTCGTCGTCTCCGCCGGCGCGGGCTCGGGCAAGACCACTGCGCTGGTCGACCGGTACGTCGAGGCCGTCGAGCACGGCGTCCCGCCAGACCAAATCCTCGCGATCACGTTCACACGGCGGGCGACCGCCGAGATGCGCCACCGGGTGCGGGAGCGCCTCCTCAGCGTGTCCGAGCGGGTCAACCTGGACGACGCGACGCGCCGGGACGCCGTGCTGGCCATCGGCGCCGCGCCGGTCCTGACCATCGACGCCTTCGCGGCGCGGGTCGTCGCGGGCCTCGATCCGGGCAACGCCGCCGAGGTCTCCGCGGACACACGGGGCTTCATCGAGGGCTGGCTGGACAGCCGCCTCGTCGATGCGTGCGAGCACCCCGACGACGACCTCACGCTCCTCCTGCGAGATCTCCCCTTGTCCGAGGTGCGGAACCAGCTCCTCGCGCTCTTGCAGCTCGCCCCCGAGCGCCTCAGCGCGCTCGCCGCGCTGTCCCCTGCCGCCCTGCAGCAGCGGTGGATCGCGGGGCTGGACCGCGCGTGGCCGGAGCTCCAGGGCCTCCGGGTCACACTCGCGGGCATGCTCACGCCGCCGCCCGGCGACGGAGCCGGCGGGCAGAGTGCCGCGCGGGACTTCTGCGCGGTGGCGCTCGCAGCCGCGGAGCAGGCCGGGTCCTTGGGCTTGTTGGCGGCGCTGGCGGCCAGCACTTCCATCAAGCGGTCCACCAAAAAAGAAGAGAACATGACTGGCGAAGACCGGCTCATGAATGAGGTGGCGGCCGTAAAGGCACGTTGGGTGGGGGAT
>JBEIVK010000857.1:0-1875 GCA_040373935.1 Alphaproteobacteria bacterium | reverse complement strand
GGGCCAGCGCCAGCGCGGCGGCCACGTAGCCGTCCTCGTCGTCGGCCACCCAGGCCGGCTGGCCCAGCGCGGCCATGAAGCTGGCGCCCATGCGCGAGACGAAGTTGCCGCCGGCCAGCGTCACCACCGGCACGCCCATCCACAGCGCCTGCAGCGTGGTGGTACCGCCGTTGTAGGGCGTGGGGTCGAGCGCGATGTCGATCTCGCCGTAGTCCTGCATCATCTCGGCCAGCCCGTTCGGGCCGCGGAACCGCAGCCGCTCGGGGGCGATGCCCCGGGCCGAGAACAGCCCGGCAAAGCGCGCCTGCACCTCGGCGTCGCCCAGTGACGGCGCCTTCAGCAGCAGGTGAGAGCCCGGCACCTCGTGCAGCACGCGGGCCCACAGCGCGACCGTGCGCGGCGTCAGCTTCATTGCGTTGTTGAACGAGCCGAACACCAGCGCCGCTGCGGGGTGGCGCGGCGCCGGCAGCGGGTAGTCGTCCACCGGCGCCCAGCAGAACACGCTGCCGGGCAGCTGGGCGATGCCCTCGCTGAAGAGCGGCGCATGCGCGGCCGGGCTGACCACGGCGTCGCCGATCAGCCAGTCGATGCACGACAGCCCGGTCGAATGCGGGTAGCCCAGGAAGCTGGCCTGCACCGGCGCGGCGCGCAGCGCGAACACCCCAGCCGGTGCGTCGAGGTGTGGCCCGCCAGGTCGATCAGCACCTGCACGCCGTCGTCCACGATGGCCTGTTGCAGCGTCGCGTCGTCCAGCGCCGCGGCCTCGACCCAGCGCGCCGCGCAGGCCTGGGCCTGGCGGGTGTAGGCGTCGTGCAGCGTGCCGGTGTGGTAGACGCAGACTTCGATGCGGGCGGCATCCAGGCGCTGCAGCAGCGGCAGCATGAACAGGTTGACCGGGTGCTGGCGGTGCAGGTCGCCGGTGACCAGGCCGACGCGCAGCCGCGGGCCCGCGTCGGCAGCCCGGGCGAAGCCGGTCCTGCGCTGCACGGCCGCCTCGATCGGCGCGCAAAGCCGGCGGTGCAGGTCGGCCACCTCGGCCGGGGTCAGGCCGTCCTGGTAGAGCGACGTCATTGCGATGCTCGAGGCCAGGCGCGACAGCGGGTCGCCGCCGGCCGCGTAAGCGGCTTGCAGCGTCGCCAGGTGGCCGGCGGCGTCGCCGACGCGGCCCTGCAGCCCGGCGTCCAGCAGCCGCGCCTCGGCGTGGCCGGGGTCGAGCGCCTGCAGCCTGGCCAGGGTGGCGCGGCAGTCGGCCAGGCGGTAGACCTCGGACTCGATCCGGGCCAGCGCCAGCAGCGCGTCCACGCTGTCGGGGCGCATCGCCAGCACCTTGCGCAGCAGGGCGCTCGCCTCCTGCCAGAGGTTGTGGCGGTACAGGCGTGCGGCCAGCGCCTGCAGAAAGTCCGGGTTGTTCGACCGCGCGGCGCGGGCAAAGGCCTTCTCGGCCGCCGGCGTGTTGCCCACGCGCAGCAGCGCTTCGCCCAGGAACATCATCGAGCCATGGCGCAGCGGGCGGATGTCGAGCAGCCCGGCCAACGCCGCCACCGCGCCCGGCCCGTCGCCCGCGTTCAGCCGCCACACGCCCAGCCAGTGCAGCGATTCGCCCGGCAGCGGCTCCAGCGCCCTCGCCCGTGCGACGAGTTCGGCTGCGCCGGCTACGCCACCACCACCTTCGCCGCCACCGCCTTCGCCACCGCCACCTTCGCCACCGCCTTCGCCACCGCCACCGCCACCGCCACCGCCACCGCCACCGCCTTCGCCTTCGCCTTCGCCTTCGCCTTCGCCACCGCCACCGCCACCGCCACCGCCACCGCCACCGCCGGTCATCTCGCGCAGCCGCGCCAGGTAGAGCGTGCTCAGCCAGTCGCCGGGTTCCTG
>JBEIVK010000273.1:0-5506 GCA_040373935.1 Alphaproteobacteria bacterium | reverse complement strand
GGCGTCGGCCTGATGGTCGAGGGCGAGAAGCGCCGCCTGTGGATCCCCGAGGAGCTCGCCTACAAGGGCCGCCCCGGCGGCGCCGGCCTCGAACGAGGCGGCCCGCCGGTCTTTGCTGGACCGCCTCCTTGGCCGTGGGGGGTGATCGGAAATCCGACCCGCGGTTGGAGGCCTGTCCCGGAGTCTTAGTCCATCACCTGCAGCAGCTCGACGTCGAAGACGAGCATGCCGGCCGGGCGGCCCGGCTGGTTCTTGTAGGCCAGCTCGACCGGGATCCAGAAGCGCGTCTTTTCGCCCTCGGCCATGAGCTGCAGGCCCTCCGTCCAGCCGGGGATGACGCGGTTGAGCGGGAAGGTGGCCGCCTGCCCGCGCAGCACGCTGCTGTCGAACATCTTGCCGTCCGTCGTCCAGCCCGAGTAGTGCACGCGCACCCGGCTGGTGGCGCCCGGCTTCTTGGGGCCGGTGGCGGGGCTCAGCACCTTGTAGGCGAGCCCCGAGGCCGTCTTTTGGGCGTCCTTGGGCGGCGCTGCGACATCCGGCGGGACGGCGGGCGCCTCGGGCGCCTTTTCGAAGGAGAGAAGCTCGACGTCGAACACGAGCATCCCCTGCGGCGCCCCCGGCTTGCCCTGGTAGGCCATGGCCTCGGGGATCCAGAAGCGGGTCTTCTCGCCCACGACCATCAGCTGCACGCCCTCCGTCCAGCCCGCGATCACGCGGTCCAGCGGGAACTTGGCCGGCTGGTTGCGGCTGTAGGAGCTGTCGAAGTTGGCGCCGTCCGTCGTCCAGCCGATGTAGTGCACCTCGACGTTGTCCCGCGGGCCCGGGCGCTCGGTGCCGGTGCCGGCGCGCAGCACCTTGTAGGCGAGGCCGGAGGCCGTCTTCTGGGCGTCGGCCGGAGCGGCGGCGACGTCGGCCGGGGCCGACAGATCCGGCGGGGCTGCGGGCGCGGGGACCGCGGCGGCGGCCGGCGTTGCGGTGCCGGAGGCGTCGGCCGGGGGGGCTTCGTTGGCGGGGGGCGCGGACGGGGCGCCGCCCGCGCAGGCGGCGAGCAGGGCGAGGAGGGGGAGGGCGCGGGACATCGGTGGGCTCCAAGGCAGGGGCCCGCGCAGCTAACCCGGCCTCGCGGGCCCCGGCGCGTGAAGCTCCGGCGACACCGTGCGAAACCGGACGCTCCGCGCCGGCGGGCTGGCGCACCGGGGAGGCGGCGGGGGGAGAGCGTTGCGAGAGGGGGCGGCAGCCCCCTTTCGCCCCCGAAGAACACCCTGCCCGCGGCGAGTGGCGGGCAGGGGCTTCAGCCTCAGCCGAGGTCGCCCGAGAACGCGCGCGCGAAGACCGTCTCGGCCGCGGCGAGCGACCAGGGCGTCGGGTTGCCGCCGGCCGACGGATCCTCGACGGACATGCGCGCCAAGAGCGGCAGTTGTGCCTCCTGCACGCCGATCTCGGCGAGGGTGTGCGGGATGCCCGTCTCGGTGCGCAGCGCGAGCACCCACCCGAGCAGGGCGTCGAAGTCGTGCCCGGGCAGGCCGAGGTAGCGGGCGAGGCGGGCGCCGCGCTCGACCAGCGCGCCGCGGTTGAAGGCCAGCACGTAGGGCATGACGACGGCGTTGGTGAGGCCGTGGTGCGCGCCGACGACGGCGCCGATGGGGTGGGCCATCGCGTGCATGCCGCCCAGGCCCTTCTGGAAGGCCGTGGCGCCCATCGCGCTCGCCGCCATCAGGTGCGAGCGGGCGACGATGTCCTGGCCGTCGTGGAAGGCGGCGATGAGGCTCTCGTGCACGAGGCGCATGCCCTCGAGCGCGATGCCGTCGGCGAGCGGGTGGAAGCCCGGGGCGCACCAGGCCTCGAGCAGGTGGGAGAGGGCGTCGATGCCCGTCCATGCGGTGAGGTGCGGCGGCAGGCCGAGGGTGAGCGCCGGGTCGCAGATGACGCGGCCCGGCAGCATCTTGGGGTGGAAGATGATCTTTTTGGTGTGGACCGACTCGTCCGTGATGACGGAGGCCCGGCCGACCTCGGAGCCGGTGCCGCTGGTCGTGGGGACGGCGACGACGGGGGCCATGCCGTCCGGGTTGATGCGGGTGAACCAGTCGTCCCGGTCTTCGTAGTCGAAGAGCGGGCGGGACTGGCCGACCATGAGCGCGACGGCCTTGCCGACGTCCAGCGCGCTGCCGCCGCCGAACGCGATGACGCCGTCGGCGCCGTGCGCGCGGTAGGCGGCCACGCCGTCGTCGACGTTGCGGCCGACCGGGTTGCCCTGGACATCGGAGAAGACCGCGGTGGGCAGGCCCGCGGCGGTGCAGGCGGCGGCCGCGGCGCCCACCATCGGGAGGGCGGCGAGGCCCGGGTCGGTCACGAGCAGCGGGCGGCGAACGCCGAGCTCTGCCAGGGCGGCGGGCAGCTCGGCGATGCGGCCGGCGCCGAAGCGCACGGCGGTCGGGTAGTTCCACTTGCCGGAAGGGGGGAGAGACACGGGCAAATCCGGGGCGGCTCAGCCGCGGTGGCGGAGGTGGAAGGAGCGGGGGCGGGTGAGGAACTCGTAGCCGAGGCGGGAGAGCGTGCCGCCGCGGCCGGAGTCCTTCACGCCCGTCCAGGTGAGGTGCGGGTCCAGGTAGTCGCAGCGGTTGGCGAAGACGGTGCCGGTGTCGAGGTCTTCGCCCAGGCGGCGGGCGGCCGCGAGGTCGCGCGTCCAGATGGAAGCGGTGAGGCCGTAGCGGGAGTCGTTCATGCGGGCGAGGGCCTCGGCGTCGCCGGACACCTTGACGATGCCGCACACGGGGCCGAAGGTCTCCTCGCGCAGCAGCGCATCTTCGGCGCCGAGGCCGACGAGGAGCTGCGGGGCGACGTACTGCGGGCCGGCGGCGAGGGCCTCGGCGTACGGGGCCGGGTCCACCAAGCCCCAGGCGCCCGCCGACAGCGCGGCCTCGACCTTTTGCCGAATGCGGGCCGCGCTCTCCGCGCGCACCACCGGGCCCAGCGTCGTCGCCGGGTCTCGCGGGTCACCGAGCACCCATCCCTCCGCCGCCGCGACCGCCGCCTCGACGAAGTCCGACCACACGGCCGCGTGAACGTAGATGCGCTCGATGGCGCAGCAGGACTGGCCGGAGTTGAAGAGCACACCCTCGACGATGTTCTCGGCGGCGAAGGCGAGATCGGCGTCTTGCCGGACATAGGCCGGGTCTTTGCCGCCCAGCTCCAGGCCGACCGGGATGAAGCGGTCCCCGCAGGCCTTCTGCACCGCGCGGCCGCCCTCGACCGACCCCGTGAAGGCGACGTAGTCCACGCGCGGATCGGCCACCATCCGGGCGACCTGCGGGTGGCTGGCGTGCAGCACCTGGAAGACCCCGGCCGGCAGCCCGGCGGCCTGGGCCGCTTCGGCCAGCCGCTCCGCGCAGAGAGGGGTCTGGTCCGAGTGCTTGAGCACGACCGTGTTGCCGGCGACGAGGGCCGGGACGATGGCGTTGACCGCCGTGAGGAGCGGGTAGTTCCAGGGGGAGAGGACGAGGACGACGCCGTGCGGCGCCCGCTGGATGAAGCGGGTGAAGCCGTCCTTTTCGGGTGGGACGATGTCGGCGAGGGCCTCGGGCGCCAGGTCCAGCATGACACCGGCGCGGTCGGCGAAGCCGCCGACCTCGTAGGGCGCCCACTTGATCGGGCGGCCCATCTGGAGGGTGAGCTCTTCGGCCAAGGTGGCCTTGCGAGCCACGAAGGCATCCACCATCGCGCGGACGGCGGAGATGCGCTCGGCCAGCGGCGTGTGGCGCCACCCGCGCCGGGCCGCTGCCGCTGCGGTGAGGACGGCGTCGATCTCCGCAGGGGAGGGGAGCGGCCGGCGCAGCAGCACGCGGCCGTCGACGGGGGAGATGACCTCGATGCGATCGTCCAGGATGGCCATGCGCGAACTCCGATGGCGGGCGGGGACCCGTGTCCCGCGGCCGGCGCGCCGGCAAGGGGCGGGCCCGGGATTTCGCGCGCGACGCAGCGGGCGCGCCCAAACCCGGCCGGCCGGGCCAAAAACGACGAAGGCCCCGGCGGGGGCCGGGGCCTCCAGGGGCAGGGCGATCAGCCCTCGAGCGCGTTGCCGCTCGCGTCCGTGAACTTGCCGGTGATGATCTGGATGACGTCGATCAGCTGCCAGATGCCGCAGCCGCCGAAGGTGAGGAGCTGGATGACGCCCGGCACGGTGTGACCCGTGTAGAACCGGTGGATGCCGAAGAGGCCGAAGCTGCCCGGCAGGACCGCGAGGAGGAGGGTCGTCATCTTCTTTTTGGGAGCGGCGTCGGACATGGGAAACCTCGGTCGAGCGGAGGGCGGGGCGCGTTGAGCGTGGCCGCCGGCGGTCCCCCGCCGCGGCCGCGCCGAACATACTCCATTCGTCGGACGCGGAACAGGGAGCGCGCACGCCGGTCAAGCCCGCGCCCCGCGCTGGATGGCTTGTCAAATCGTTTGCATTTGCACCCAAGTCCCTGTAAGGAGCACCGCGGGGGTGCGCGTGGGTGGGGTTCGGCCGTTGATGGGAGCCGGAGAAGAGCAGTGGATGGTCGAGGCGGTGGAGCGCCTCGCGGAGTGGCAGGGAATAACGCCGCGCCCAGACTTGCTTTTGCGCGCCTTGCGCCGCCGGCCCACCGCCGAGGCGCCGTTCGTGCGGTTGTGTCGCGTCGCGGAGGCGGCGGGCCTCCGGGTCGTCCAGCCGAGCCCGGGCGCCACCCTGGAGAGCAAGCTGCAGTCCGGCTTCCCCATGGTTCAGCCCCGGGATGGCGGCGGGTGGCGCGTCATCCGGTTCGTTCGCGATGTGGGCAGGGGCAAGGTCGAGGTGGTCGACTTCCCGGGCGACGCCCGGGTGCGCGTGGCGCGCCTCGCGGACGTGCAGTCGGCAGAGGGCGAGAGCCCGTTCTGGCCGGTCGACCCGGCGGCCCCGGGCGGCGCGATGCTCATCCCGCGGACGGGAGAGGGCCCCACCCGCCCGGCAGACCGCATCTGGCGGCTGTTGCAGGTGGAGCGCGACGACATCCTGGTCGTGCTGATCTATGGTCTTTGCATGGGGATCTTGGCGCTCGCCACGCCGCTCACGGTGCAGATCCTCATCAACACCGTCGCGTTCGGGGCGCTGCAGCAGCCGATCATCCTGCTCGCCGGATTGCTGCTCGTGTCGCTGGGGATGGCGGCCGGCCTCGGCAGCTTGCAGCGCATGGTGGTCGAGACCATCCAGCAGCGCATCTTCACGCAGCTGGTGGCAGACCTCGCGTGGCGCTTGCCGCGGGTGAAGCGGGCGGTCTTCGACAGCAAGTACGGCCCGGAGCTGGTGAACCGCTTCTTCGACGTCCTGACCGTCCAGAAGGCGTCCTCCGCCCTCTTGTTGCAGGGGGTGGACTCCGCGCTGCAAGCGCTGGTCGGCATGCTGTTGCTCGGGTTCTACCACCCGATGCTGCTCGCCTTCGACATCTTTCTGTTGGTCTCGGTGGCCTTCGTGTGGGGCGTGCTCGGCCGCGGCGCGCAGCGCACGGCCATCGCC
>JBEIVK010000184.1:0-6943 GCA_040373935.1 Alphaproteobacteria bacterium | reverse complement strand
GGCGGTGGCGGAAAGAAGTGGGTCGAAGTCGACTTCCTCGGGCGCCGCGCCAACCTCTCGGTGCAGCCCGCGCAGATTTGGAAGAAGACGGGCGCCGCGCTGCTGCCGACGTATGTCATCCGCGCGCCCGGCGAGGCCCGGACGCGCCCGCCGACCCGCGCCTACCTCCGCCCCGACGCCTCCTCGGCCAACCGCGCCGGCACGCCCGCCCAGCTGCAAATGGGGCAGCGCTCCGGCGCGTGGCCGCGGGCCGGGCAGTGCTCACGGCCGAAGAAGATGATCTGCAGATGCAGCGCGTTCCAGCGCACCTCGGGGAACAGCGCCTTGCAGTCCGCCTCCGTGCGGGTGACCGCGCTGCCGTCCGAGAGCCCCCACCGCCACGCGAGCCGGTGGATGTGCGTATCGACCGGGAAGGCCGGCACGCCGAAGGCCTGCGCCATGACGACCGAGGCCGTCTTGTGGCCCACCCCCGGCAGCGCCTCCAAGGCCGCGAAGTCGGCCGGCACCACGCCGCCGTGGCGCTCGACGAGCAGCGCGCCGAGCGCGTGCAGGTGGCGGGCCTTGGTGGGCGCCAAGCCGACCTGCCGGATGAAGCCTTGGATCTCCGCGATGGAGAGCGCGCCGAGGGCGGCCGGCGTGGGGGCCGCGGCGAACAGCGCCGGCGTCACCTCGTTGACCTTCTTGTCCGTCGTCTGGGCCGAGAGCAGCACCGCGACGAGCAGGGTGAACGGGTCCCGGTGGTCCAGCGGGACCGGCGGATCCGGGTACAAGGCCGCGAGCTGGGCGTCGATGCGCGCCGCCTTCTCGGCCCGCCGCATCAGTTGAGGGACCCGGGCTCGGCCAGGGTGAAGGGCGCGATCTCCACCTCGAAGCGCTGGCCCTCGTCGTCGCGCATCTGGTAGGTCCCGTGCATGGCGCCGATGGGCGTGCCGAGCGGGCAGCCTGAGCTGTAGCGGAAGGCCTGCCCCGGGCGCAGCACGGGGGTTTCGCCCACGACGCCGGGGCCCTTGACGTGCTCCTCAGTGCCCTCGCCGTTGGTGATGACCCAGTGGCGCGCCAACAGTTGCACCGTCCGCGGCGACTCGTTGGTGATGGTGACATGGTAGGCGTAGACCCAGAGGCCCTCCGCCGGGTCGCTCTGCGCGGGGAGAAACTCCGGTTCCACCTCGACCCGCACGCCCTTCGTCACCGCCACGCTCATGTCGCCCTCGCGCTGTGCCCGCGGCCCTATCCCGCCGCGGGCGGGGTGCTGCGGCTCGCCATGATGCGGCGGGTGAGCCAGACGTAGGCGCCAAAACCGAGCAGCAAGCTGGGGATGAGCCACGGCAGGCTGCGGCCGACCATGTCCTTGCCGCCGTGCACGATGTCGGCCCAGCCCAAATCTGCCGTTTGCTGGCCAATCACGAAGCCCACGCCCGTGAGGATGCCGACCCAGATTCCCGCGCCCAGGCCCGTCCAGAGCGCGAAGCTCCCGTGCGGCATGCCGGCGAGCCCCGCAGGGATGCTGATGAGCTGGCGAATCGCGGGCAACAGCCGGCAAACGAAGGTGGCGCCGGCGCCATAGGTGCGAAACAGCTCTTCGGCGCGGGCCAGCGAGGCCGGCGGCAGAAAGAAGTAGCGGCCGTAGCGATACAAAAACGGGCTGCCCACCGCGCGGGCCAACCCGTAGTTGACATAGGCGCCGGCCAAGGACCCGAGCGTGCCGGCCAACACCGAGAGCATGCTGTCCAGGACGGGATCCCCAGTCCCGAGCTGCCCCCGGGCGGCCAGGAAGCCCGCCGGGATCATCACCACCTCGCTCGGGAACGGGATGAAGGAGCTCTCGATCGTCATGAAGACGAAGACGAGCACGAAGCCCCAGGTGGGCGCGATCGCGGCAGCCGCTTCGAGGTACTGGATGATGAGGTCGGTCACGGGCGCTCCGGCGCGACGCGCGACGTAGCATGGAGCGATGGCGCCGGGGAGGCCCTTCGCCGGACAGATTCCGTCCGACCCGCAACCCATCGCGCGGGGTAGCATCCGCGCGGTTCGAGGTCCCATGATTGTCGTCCAAACCCGCGGCGCCTTCGAAGAGACGGCGCACCCCGTCTCGGCCGCCGCCGTGCGCCTGGCCGGCGAGGGCCGGCCGGTCGTCGTCGCCGCCGCCGGCCCACCGCGCAGCAGCCCATGGCGCAGCGCCGGCAAGCCGTGGCAGCTGCTCGTCTCTCTCGCGGTGTTGGGAGAGGCCAGCGGCCGCAGCGCCGCGGAGATGGCCGGCGACTTTGCGCCCGAGGCCCTCGCGCTGGGCGCCAGCTCGCACTCGGGCGAGGCGGGCCACACCGTCGCCGTCCAGGCCCTGCTCGCGCGCTTCGGCCTGGCGGAGGCCGCGCTGCTCTGCGGGGCAGCGCCGCCCGCCCACGCGCCCACGCACGCCGCGCTCCTCGCCGCCGGGGGGCAGCCAGGCGCCGTCCACAACGACTGCTCGGGCAAACACACGTTCCTTCGCGCGGCGTGCGCCGCCCGCGGCTGGCCGGCCGACTATCTGCCCGCGGAGCATCCTCTCCAGCAGCGCATCCTCGGCGCGGTTGCGCGAGCGGCCGGGGTCGCGCCCGGCGTCGCGGTCGACGGCTGCGGCGTCCCCACCTTCGTGCTGCCGGTGGAGGGGATGGCGACGGCCTGGGCGCGGCTCGCGGGGGCGATGGCGCAGGGCGCACCAGCCACCCCCGAGGACGCCGCCTTGGGCGCCATCGGGCGCGCGATGGCCGCGCACCCGTGGTGGGTCAGCGGCACGGGGCGCATCGATGCGCACTTCGCCGCCGTCGCGGCCGAGCCCCTCCTCACGAAGATCGGCGCGCAGGGCATCCTGAACGTCGCGCTGCCTGCGCGTGGCCTCGGTCTCGCCGTGAAGGTCCACTCCGGCGACGACGCGGCCGTGGCCGTGGCGGCCGAGGCCTGGATCCGCGCGGTTGCCCCGGGCGCGCTGCGGGACGATGTCCCGAACCCGTGGGCCGTCGCGTGCAACGTCGTGGGCCGTCCCATCGGCGCACGGCTGGTCACCGGCCTTCCCCGTGTGTAGAGCACTGCCTCCCGCGAGTCCCCGCATGGCCAGCCCTCCCCGCAAACCCGGCGCACCTCCTCCCGACGAGCGCACCCGCCGCGACGAGTCGACGCTCCTCAAGGAGCGCGAGAAGGTGGACCGCCCCCGCCGCTTCAAGGCCCTCCTCCACAACGACGACTTCACCCCGATGGAGTTTGTCGTGCTCGTCCTGGAGCAGATCTTCCACCGCTCCAAGGCCGAGGCCACGCGGATCATGCTCACCGTCCACAACGATGGCGTCGGCACCGCCGGGGTGTACTCCAAGGAGGTCGCCGAGACGAAGGTGGCCGACGCGGTGCGCTTGGCCCGCAGCATGGGCTACCCCCTCCTCGCCACCACCGAGCCTGAGTAGCGCGCGGTTTTCGCGATTCTCCCCGCCTCCCCGAGTCGACCATGGCCGAGATCAACGTCAACGACAACCTCCGCGTCGCGCTCTCCCGCGCCTTCGAAGACGCCGCCGAGCGTCGCCACGAGCACCTCACCTTGGAGCACGTGCTGCTCGCGCTGCTGGGGGATCCGGCGTCCGCGCGCATGCTCGAGGGCGTCGGCGCGAAGCTCGATGTGCTCGAAAAGAAGCTCGAGTTGTACCTGGACCACGAGGTCGAGAAGCTCCCGGAGAGCAAAAAGAAGCGCGAACCCCGGCAGACCGACGCGTTCGGCCGCGTGTTCCAGCGCGCCGCGATGCACGTGCAGTCCTCCGGCAAGGCAGAGCTGGACGGCCCGGTTCTGCTCATCGAGCTCATGCGCGAAGAAGACAGCTACGCGGTCTTTCTCCTCGAAGAGCAGGGCGTGGAGCGGCTGGACCTCACCACCTGGCTGTCTCACGGCCCGAAGGGCGCGGGCGCCGGGAAGGGCCGAAAGAAGGCCGCGGCCGGCCCCAGCGGGGGCGACGACGAGGACGAGTCCCGCGCCGCCGACGACCCGCTGGCGGCGTACTGCTCCGAGCTCGTCGCCCGCGCAGCCGAGGGCAAGATCGACCCGCTGGTTGGCCGCGCCACCGAGGTGGAGCGCATCGTCCACATCCTCGCCCGGCGCCGCAAAAACAACCCCTTGCTCCTGGGTGATCCCGGCGTCGGCAAGACGGCCCTCATCGAGGGGCTCGCCCGCCGCGTGCACGAGGGCGCGGTGCCCGAGCTGCTCAAGGGCGCGAAGGTCTACTCGCTGGACATGGGCGCGCTGCTCGCCGGCACCCGCTACCGCGGAGACTTCGAAGAGCGCGTGAAGGCCGTCGTGGATGCCCTCGCCGACGAGCCGAACGCCATCCTGTTCATCGACGAGATCCACACGATGGTCGGCGCCGGCGCCACCTCCGGCGGCGCGATGGACGCGTCCAACCTCCTCAAGCCGGCGCTGCAGAACGGCTCGCTGCGTTGCATCGGCAGCACCACCCACAAAGAGTACAAAGCCTCCTTCGGGCGCGACCGCGCCTTGGCCCGCCGCTTCCAGACGGTGGACTTGGACGAGCCCTCCCAAGAGGAGGCCATCGCCATCCTCGAGGGCATCCGGCCGCAGTACGAGGCCCACCACGGGGTGCGCTACGGCGCGGGGGTCATGGAGGCGGCGGTGCGCCTCGCCGCCAAGCACCTTCCAGACAACAAGCTCCCGGATAAGGCCATCGACGTGGTCGACGAGGCGGGGGCCGCGGCCCGGCTCGCCCAACGCCCCGAGGTCACCGTAGAGGACGTCGAGGCGACGGTGGCGCGCATCGCGCGCATCCCCGCCCGCAGCGTCACCGAGAGCGAAGAGAAGTCGCTGTCGGACCTCGAGGCCGAGCTCAAGAAGGTCATCTACGGCCAGGACGCCGCCGTGGAGGCCGTCGCGGCGGCCATCAAGCTGTCCCGCGCCGGCCTGAAGGATCCGGACAAGCCCGTGGGGACCTTCCTGTTCGCCGGGCCCACCGGCGTCGGCAAGACCGAGCTCGCGCGCCAGCTCGCCACGCACCTCGGCGTCGCCTTCCAGCGCTTCGACATGTCCGAATACCAAGAGCAGCACACGGCCAGCCGGCTCATCGGCGCGCCCCCCGGCTACGTCGGCTTCGAGCAGGGCGGCCTGCTCACCGACGCCATCGGCCGCACGCCGCACTGCGTGCTGCTGCTCGACGAGATCGAGAAGGCCCACCCGCGCATCTACGACCTCCTGCTCCAAGTGATGGACCACGCCTCCCTCACCGACAACAACGGCAAGAAGGCCGACTTCCGGCACGTCATCCTCATCATGACGACCAACGCCGGCGCGCGCGACGCCTCGGTGCGCACCGTGGGCTTCGGCTCCCGCGACGCCGAGCACAAAGCGGACGCCGCGCTGGCGCGCACCTTCTCTCCCGAGTTCCGCAACCGCCTGGACGCGCTCGTGAAGTTCGGGCCGCTGCCCGAGCCGGTGGTCCGGCAGATCGTCGACAAGTTCCTGCGGTCCCTCGGCGCCCAGGTGGCCGAGCGGGGGGTCACGCTCACCGCAACCGACGCGGCGCGGGGCTGGATGGCCGAGAAGGGCTACAAGCCGGAGTTCGGCGCCCGGGAGATGTCCCGCGTGGTGCACGAGCACATCAAGAAGCCGCTGGCAGACCTCATGCTCTTCGGGGCCCTGAAGTCCGGTGGGTTGGCCGAGGTGGACGTGGCCACCGGCGCCGACGGCAAGCCGGCGCTGGTCGTGCGCGGCCGCGCGGGCGGCCCCCCCGAAAGCCCGCCGGCGGCTGGCTGATTCGGGTGGGTGCGCCGCGTCGCTTCGCGCCGCTCGGGCGGGAGCTCTTCCCGCTCGGGCTGGCGTGCAGCCACGGCATCGACGCCGCCGGAGTGGCGGCCGCCTTGGACGGGCCCGCCCAGTACATCTACTGGACCCCGCGGCAGCGCCGCGCCACCCCCGCCGTGAAGGCTGCCCTCGCGCGAGACCGCGGCCGCTACGTGCTCGCCACCGGCCCGACGACGGCCTGGGTCGGCGCGCCCCTGCGGGCGTGGGTGGACCGCGTGCGGCGCTCGCTCGGCGTGGACCAGATTGACGTCCTCCTGCTGCACTGGCTCGGCGTGGCGAGCGCCTGGACCGGCGGCACGCGCGACGCGCTGCACGCCCTCAAGGAGAGCGGCGCCGTGCGGGCCATCGGCGCGTCCATCCACGACCGCCCGCTGGCCGCGCGCCTCGCCGCAGAGCGCGCGCTGGACACGCTGATGCTGCGGTACAACGCCGCGCACCCCGGCGCCGAGGCGGACTGCTTCCCGGCGCTGGACCCGGAGACGCAGGCGGTCGTCGCCTACACGGCGACGGCCTGGGGCAAGCTGCTGCGGCGCCCGGCCGGCTGGGCGGGGCGCGTGCCCGCGCCCGGGGACTGCTACCGCTTCGCGTTGGGAGACCCGCGGGTCTCGGTCGTGCTGTCGGCGCCGGCGTCGGTGGCCCAGTGGGACGAAAACGTGGCGGCCGTGCAAGCGGGGCCGCTCCACCCCGACGATGCAGAGTGGATGCGCGCCTTCGGCAAGGTGGTGCACGGGTGAGCGCGGGGGCGGCGCTCCTGCTCGCTGCCCTGGCCCACGCGTGGGACCCGTCGCAGCCCGCCGCCACCGGGAGCCCAGGGGCGGCGGTGGGCGCCGCGAAGGACTGGCTTGCCGGGCCGGGCTCCACGGACGCCACCGGGCTGTTCGTGCTGTTCGCGCGGTCCCGCTTCGGCGACCTCCCCGAAGACCCAGATCTCTTCGAAGCCGCCCTGCGCCGCCTTCTCCTGCTCGACGACGAGGCCCTCGCCCGCGGGTACCGCGAGGGCCTGCGGCCGGCGCTGCTCCGCCTCGCGTGGGCCGAGCTGCACCGCCGCCACCTCGCCGCCGCCTTCGCGCACGACCCAGCCCGCGCCGCCGCCCTCGCCGAGTGGCCCGCCGCCCACCCGAG
>JBEIVK010000569.1:0-3115 GCA_040373935.1 Alphaproteobacteria bacterium | reverse complement strand
GAGCCCCACGGCGGGGCGCGCGCCAACCACCGAGGCGACCTCGCGCCCCTGCGCGGCAGACTCCGCGGCCTGAACCACCGCAGACCGCTGGGCCGCCGTGCGCGCGCCGCGCGCCGTGCTCCGACCCGACGCCCGCGCGACAGGCGTCGCCACCTGGTCGTCCGTGTAGGCCTCGACCGCCGGCGCGGCGACCAGCCGCTCGACGAGCCCGACCGAGCGCACCGCCGCGCGCAGAGAGGCGCGGCGCTCGCGGCGACTCAGACCGACCGCGGCCTCAGGGGCGTTGCCCGCCCGACCCACCGTCGCGGCGCGCGCGGCCGACCCACGACGCACCGGCCCGGCGAGCACCGGCGCGTCCGGGAGCGCTGCCCACTGCGGGGCGGACGGTTGCGGGGCAGTTTCAGCCGCCAAGGACCGCACGCGCTCCAAAGAGCGGGCGCGGCGCGCGGCGCGCGGCGCACCCGGCGCCCGGGGATCCAGACGCGGCGCCCGCAACGGGGCCGCCTCCTGAACCTTGCCGCCCCGCACCACGCGGGCCGGCCGGCTGTCGAAGGAGAGCCACGGGCTCTCCACGGGCCGCATCGGCTCGTAGGCCTTCTTGGCCGCACGGGGCGCAGCCGCGCCGGAGACGGGCTCCGCAACGGCCGCAGCCTCCGCGAATGCCTTCGGAAGCACGAAGTCGGGCAGGGAAGCCCTCAGCGCCCGTGCGACCGAACCATCCGCCCAAGCGCGCGCCGCCGCCGGCATCCGGTGCTGGCCCACCCGCCCCGCGCGCTCTTCCCAACGCGAAGCCCGCGCTTCCCACCGCGACATCTGGCCGTAGAAGGCCGCCGACGAGAGGTAGGAGTAGCCCGCGGGAGCAACCGCGTCGCCGCCCGCCTCGCTCGCGTCCGACCACGGATCCCCGAGGCCAAAACGAGCGTAGAACGCCGCCCGCGCGCCCACCTGCGGCCGACGCTCCATGCGCGGCGCGAGGCGGTTCGCAAGCGATTCACCGGGGAAGGTGTTTTCGGAGGCGCTCATCGGTGGCTCCATCCAGCGGCGTTGGCCGTGCCGATTTTAGCTGACGTAGACGCCGTGGTGGGCGAGCTCGACGCTCTCGATCGCCAACTCCGAAGAGGACGACGAGAACGCGGGGCCTTCCCAACCGACGGGCCAAGCGTCGACGAAGTTGTAGCGCCGGACGGTCTCCATCTGGTTGTTCTTGACCACGATGGACCCGTTGCGGCGCGCCGAACGGCCGAACTTGTCTTGGAGGATCTCGTCCCGCCACTTCATCAACGAGATGTCGTTGGTGACGCCGTACCGCAGGGTGATGTTCTCCCAGCGGGACTGCCCCGGCAGCTTGTGGACGCGGTGGTTCATGCCGCCCTCCACGAGCTCGAAGATCTCCGTCGACGACTTGAGACCGCCGCACTCGAGGAACTGGGCGACCTCGATGCCGTCGATCTCCAGCGCGAAGATGTAGTTGCCCTCCGGGTCTGCGACGTGCGCGTCACCCGCGCTCGTCATCGCCCCGGTGGACGCCGAAGACCGAGATCCCAGCGAGCTGCTCGCCGCGATCGTCATCTGGCCACCCGCGCGACCACCGCCCGCGCCCACCCAGGAGCCGCGGGTGGAGATCGTCGGCTGACGACCCGGACGGCCTTCGCCGGCCCCCGGACCCCCTTCGGCCGGAACGCTGGGTTGAGAACCCGGACGACCCTTGCCCCTGCCACGCCAATCTGCCATCAGGCACCTCCTGCCGCGCCGTCGCCCACCCGGAGATCGACGACGATGTGCTCAACTGTACCAACCGGGCGCAACCGCACCCGGACGTTTACCTGGCCGGCATTGCGGAGAGCCGGGAGATTCGTCTCCGCATTGCACTCCGCATCATAATCCTGTCGGGGCGTCCCCCCCGACAACATCCCGGCTGCAGCGAACTCGCCCAACCGGAACAGGATGTCCCGCTCGAGCACGTCCCACAGGTGCGGGTTGTTGGTCTCGAAGACGGCCCACTCGCTGTCTCGGCGCAGCTGCTCGGTGATCATGCTCACCACGCGGCGCTGGTTGACGAAGGCGAAGCGATCGTCGTGGGTGAGCGTGCGAGCGCCAAAGGCGATCACCCCGCGCCCGGCCTGGACGACCAGCGGGTTGATCGCTTCTTCGGACAGGCGCCCAGCCTCGTCCCAGTCGAGCTCGACCTCGGGCGCGACGACGCCGTGGATCGGCGTGTTGGCCGGCGGCCACGCCACGCCGTAGGGGCGGTGCTCCATCTCGAGGCGAGCGAAGGTGCCCGCAACGGCGCCCGACGGCGGCACAGACTCCCCGTCGATGCCCATGACCCACGGGTAGTACACGGCGCCGTGGCTGCGGTTCTCGGGGAACCGACGGCGAAAGCCCGTGATCCAGCGAACCAACGGCTCGCCGTGCAGGGCGCGCGGCGGGTCCAACACGGCGAAGCGGTTGCTCATCTCGCGGCAATGGGCGAGGAGCGCGTCGTAGAGGGCGTCCGCATCGGCATGGATGGCGCCCCGACGGTCCACCGAGCAGCGGAGATACGCCGCCGCGGGGCACATCAGGAGCGCAATGTCGTCCTCGGCGCGCAGGCGGTCGAGCAGCGGCGCGAGCACCGTCTCGACCCCAGCGGGCGTCTTCAGGTCTTCGTCGTTGCCGACGCAGACGCCAAAGAGATGCAGCGTGTCTCCACCGTTGGCGAAGAAGGCGGCGACGGCCCTGCGGGAGGCAGCATCCACCAGCGCACGGTCCGGGTGCGCCCAGAGGTCTGCTTCTCGACGAAGCACAATCTCCAAGAAGTCGCCCGCCGTGGCGCCCGCCGGCCACCGCTCTCGAGAGATGAACCCGACCACCGCCGCGATGTCCGACCGAACCAGCTCGTTCGAGCGGTCAGCCAGGCGGGCGTGTTGGACGAGGATCCCAGGGGGCATGCGGCTCTCGGACGGGGAAGCGGAGCGGCGGCCCTCTCGCATGTGGCGGAGGGCCGCCCAGAAGACGGCCAGGGCACGGGGCTCAGCGGTTGCTGTTGATCTTCTCGTTGATGGTGGAGATCTCTTTCACCCAGGCGTGCCGCTCCTTGTGGGGCAGCTCGAGGATGCGGTCCCGGTCCCAATGG
>JBEIVK010000662.1:0-2641 GCA_040373935.1 Alphaproteobacteria bacterium | reverse complement strand
GGCGGCGACGCGCGCCCCGGGCCGGCGCCGGCGGCCCGCCGGGCCGGTCCGGGGCGCCGGACGGGCGCGGGGACGGAGCGCAGCGACCCGGCGCAGAGACCGGGTGCCGGGCGAAGCCCGGCAGGCGCCGTGGATGGCCGTGGACGGGACCGGTGCGACGGATGCGGCTACGCGCCGGTGGGGACACACACGACGCGGACGTGGAAGTGGTCCCGGTGGGAGGGGGCGTGGCTGACGACGCCCTTCATGGCCCACACGCGCGGCTGGTTGCGCACGGTGAAGATGCGGTAGGCCTCGTCCTCGGTGAGGTGGCCGGCCTCGATGGTGTAGCGGCGCAGGGCGTCGATGTGCGTTTGGTCGAGCAGGACGCGCTGGACGAGGCCGGTGTCGAGCATGGACTTGAGGAAGAGCCAGTTGGCCTCCAAGTCCAGCTCGCGGGAGGGGAGATCCGGGAAGCGGGTGCGACCCTGGGTGCCGCCCTTGCCGTAGAGGCCGATGTCGGCGTCGATGCCGCCGCGGTGGGACTTGTGGCCCTCGATGCGGCCGCCGCGCTTGTGCGAGATGTCGCCGATGGCGATGGGCTTGGCGTCGGGGCGGAGCCACGCCATTTGTTCGGCCGCGGAGGTGATGACCTCGATCATCTCCGGGGTGCCCCAGGCGGCGCCGGGCTGGATGCGCGACCAGAGCTCCGGGCGATCGGGCAGTTGGATGCCGTTGCGCAAGGATTGGTCGTTGCAGGCGGGGGAGGGCAGGTCGGGCTCTTCTTCCATCTCGACGGGGATGGGCGCGACGTCGGCCTCGAGCCACGGGCCGGGGGCCGCAGCTTGGGCAGCGAGCGCGAAGAGAAGGCCTGCAATCTGCATCTTGCCGAACTCCGACCCGTGGCGGGACGTGGAACGCGGACGTGGAACCCCGAGAGCCTCCGCCGGGTATCGAACCGCCGGCGAGCGCGCAACGCGGGGGTGCCACTTTTTCTACGCACCCGCGGCGCGGACGGGCCTCAGCGCGGGGCCGCAGCCGCCGCGCGGGCCAGCGCTTCGGCCATGCGGGCGAGGGAGGGATCGCCGGTCTCGCGGGCGAGTCCGCGGAGGATCGTCACGGCTTCGCCAGCGCGGCCGGACTCGCGGGCGGCGGCGGCCAGCGCGGCGGCGATCTGCGGATCCGGCGCGCGGCGCAGGGCGGCGGAGAGAACGGCGAAGGCGGCGTCGACCTCCGCTTGGTCCAGGTGGAGGCGCGCCAGCGCGAGCACGGGGGCGTTGGCCTGCGGAAAACGCGGGATGGCGGCGGTGAGCGCGGCGAGGGCGCCCGCGCGATCGCCTGCGGCGGCTTGGGCGGTGGCGGCGGCGACGGTGAGCTGCGGGTCTTCCGGGCGGGCGCGGGCGGCGGTGGCGAGCAGGGGGCGGGCCTCCGCGGCGCGGCGGCGGTCCAGCAAAAAGAGGCCGTAGGCGGTCTGGGCGTCGGCGGAGGCGGGCAGGCGCTCGAGGGCGCCGCGCAGGTCTGCCTCGGCGCCGGCGTCGTCTCCGGCTGCGGCGCGGAGGTTGCCGCGCACGAGCCGGGCCCACGCGGACTCGGGGGCGTCGGTGACCACGGCGTCGGCGAGGGTGCGGGCGGCCTTGGCGTCGGTCGCGGAGAGCACGCGGACCTGGAGAAGCCGCGCGGCGGCGTCGTAGCTGAGGGTGCCGGCGACCAGCTCGTCGAGCAGGGCCCGCTCGACACGCAGGGCGGCGGCGTCGGGGGGCGCGAGGGCGAGGGCGCCGTCGTAGGCGGCGCGGGCGCCGGCCCAGTCCCGGGCCTCGAAGCAGGCGCGGGCGAGCGCGCTCTGCAAGCGGGGCTCGGAGGGCTGCGCGGCGACGGCGAGCTGGAGGGTGCCGCGGGCGGTCGGCGGGTCCAGCTCGGCGACGATGAGCCAGATGTCGACGTCGGTGGGCAGGAGGCGGGCGCCCTCCCGCGCGCTGGCGAGGGCGGCCGCGCGGTCGCCCAGGCGCATCTGGGCGCTGATGAGGCCCGTCCAGGCCTCGCCCAGGGTGGGGTCGAGGCGCAGGGCCTTGCGGTAGGCGGTGAGCGCAGCCGGGAAGGCGCCGCGGCCGAGGTGCACGGCGCCGACGCCCATCCACGCGCGCGCGGGGCCGGGCGCGAGGGCCAGCGCGCGCTCGTAGGCGGCCATCGCGGCCTCGGGGGAGGGCTCGGCGCGGCCGAGGAGATACGCGAAGTCAGGGGCTGCGCCGGCGTTTTGAAGGAGGCCGGCGTAGGCGTCGCGCGCGAGGCGCCCGCGCCCCGTGCTGGTGAGGATGTCGATGATGATCTCGTGGGCGGCGACGTCCCCCGGGGCCTCGGCGACGCGCGCCCGCGCGAGGTCCAGGGCCGGGCCGATGAGCCCGGCGTTGAGCAGGCGCTCGGCTTCGAGGGCCGCCGCCGAGCCGGGGGCCGGCGGGAGCGGCGTGGCCAGGGCGAGCGAGAGGGCGGCGACGAAGACGATGGGCCAGGACAGGGGACGCTCCGGCGCCCGCGCGGGGCTGCGGGGTGCTAATCTCCCGGCGGGGCGCGTGTCGTCCCGGGAGTTCGCATGCTCGTCGTGCCGGTCTGGCCCCTGCTGCTGCTGGCCCCCGCTTTCGCGGCGCGCGAGGCGGAGGTTGCCGTGGTG
>JBEIVK010000694.1:0-2507 GCA_040373935.1 Alphaproteobacteria bacterium | reverse complement strand
GGGCCCCGCGCGCTGCGAGCGGCCGCCCCCGTGCGCGTCGCCGCCGCGGCCGACCTCCGCTTCGCGCTGGACGCCCTCGCCCCGCCGTTCGCCGCGGCGGGCCACGCCTTCGCCCCCACCTTCGCGGCGTCCGGCGCCTTCGCCGCGCAGATCGCCCAAGGGGCGCCCTTCGACCTCTTCCTCTCGGCCGACGTACGCTACCCCGAGGCCCTCGCCGCGGCCGGCCACGCGTGGCCCGAGACGCTGCGCGTCTACGCCATCGGGCACCTCGTCCTCTGGGTGCCGTCCGCGAGCCCGCTCCCCCTCGACGCCGGGCTCGCCGTGCTGCGAGACGCGCGGGTGCAGCGCGTGGCCATCGCCAACCCCCGCCACGCGCCCTACGGGCAAGCCGCGGAGGCGGCGCTGCGGTCGGCCGGCCTCTGGGGCGACATCACTCCCAAGCTCGTGCTCGGCGACAACGCCGCCCAAGCCGCCCAGTTCGTCGCCAGCGGCGCCGCCGACGCCGGCCTCATCCCGCTCTCCTTGGCGCGGGCGCCGACGATGGCAGGGGCCGGGCGGCACATCCCCATCGGCGGCCATCCCCCGCTGCGCCAAGGCGGCATCGTGCTGCGCGCCGCCGCAAGCCCGGCCGCCGCGCGCGCGGTGCTCGACGCCCTGTGCGCGCCGCCGGCCCAAGCCGTGCTCGCGGGCTTCGGCTTCGGGCCGCCGCCGGCCAGCTGACATGGACGTCGCCGCGCTGATCCTCAGCCTGAAGCTCGCCGCGGCCACCACCGCGGTCCTGCTGCTCGTGGGGCTGCCGCTGGGGGCGTGGCTCGCCTTCGCGCGCAGCCCAGCCCGCGGCGTCGTGCGCGCCCTCGCGACGCTGCCCCTCGTCCTGCCGCCCACCGTCCTCGGCTTTTACGTGCTGCTCGCCCTCGGGCCGCAGGGGCCGCTCGGTCGCCTCACCGCATCGCTCGGCGCCGGGCCGCGCCCCTTCACCTTCGGCGGCTTGCTGTTCGCGTCCGTGCTCTACAGCCTGCCCTTCGCCGTCCAGCCCTTCGCCGCCGCCTTTTCCGGCGTGGACCGCCGCCTCGTCGACGCCGCCCGCAGCCTCGGCCACGGCCCGCTCTCGGCCTTCGTGCGGGTGGTGCTGCCGCTCGCCTGGCCGGGGGTGCTCGCCGGGCTCGTGCTCGCCTTTGCGCACACGCTCGGCGAGTTCGGCGTCGTGCTGATGGTCGGCGGCAACATCCCGAGCGAGACGCGCACCCTCTCGGTCGCCATCTACGACGACGTGCAGGCCATGGACTTCACCGCCGCCCGTCGCACGGCCGCCGCCCTCACCGTGTTCAGCTTCGCCGTGCTGGTGCTCGTCTACGCGCGCGGCGGCGGGAGGCGTGCGTGGCTCCAACGCTGAGCCTCACCGTGCGCCGCCCCTTCCCCGGCGGCTTCGCCCTCGACCTCGCGCTGGAGCTGCCCCTCGCGCCGCCGCCCGTCGTCGTGCTGTTCGGCCCGAGCGGCGCCGGAAAGTCCACGCTGTTGCGCTGCATCGCCGGCCTGGACCGCCCGGCCGCCGGCCACATCACCTTCGCCGGCGCGCCCTGGTTCGACGCCGCCGCCGGCGTGCACGTCCCGCCCGAGCGCCGCGCCGCCCCGGTCGTCTTCCAACACCCAGCCCTCTTCCCGCACCTGAGCGTGCGCGAAAACATCGGCTTCTCCCCGGCCTCCCCGCGCGGCGCCGCCCTCGACGCCCACCTCGCCCGCTTCGGCCTGCTCCCCCTCGCCCACCGCGCCCCCGGCGGCCTCTCGGGCGGCCAGGCCCAGCGCGTCGCCCTCGCCCGCGCCCTCGCCGCGGGCCCTCGCCTGCTCCTGCTCGACGAGCCCCTCTCCGCCCTCGACACCCCGCTGCGCCGTCAGCTCCACGCCACCCTCCGCGCCGCCCTCGTCGACGCCGCGGTCCCCGCCCTGCTCGTCACGCACGACCGCGACGAGGCGCTCGCCCTCGGCGACACCCTCGTCCTCCTCGACGCCGGCCGCGTCCGCCAACAGGGGCCCGTCGCCGCCACCTTCGCCGCCCCCGCCACGGCCCGCGCCGCCACCCTCCTCGGCTGGGAAAACGTCCTCCCCGACGGCGCCGGCCGCGCCCTCGCCGTCCGCGCCCACGCGCTGCACGCCGGCCCGGCGCCCGCCGGCACCCGCACCTTCCCCGGCCGCGTCCACAGCGCCTTGCCCGCCGACACCGGCCACCGCGTCACCCTCGACACCGGCCTCCAGCTCCACCTCCCGCCCGGGCCCGCGCCCGCGCCCGGCACCCCGCTCGCCCCGTGGGCCCACGCCGCAGACATCCGCGCGCTCCCCGACGATCGGTGCGAGCAAGGCTCATCTTCGGGGGACGGGGGGCTGCGCCCCCCGTAACGCCCCCCATCCACCCGCCGCCCCGGCGCCCGCCGGCACCCGCACCTTCCCCGGCCGCGTCCACAGCGCCTTGCCCGCCGACACCGGCCACCGCGTCACCCTCGACACCGGCCTCC
>JBEIVK010000998.1:0-1541 GCA_040373935.1 Alphaproteobacteria bacterium | reverse complement strand
CGGTGGCCGCGGCGAGCAGGGGGTCCACCGGCCAGAAGGGCACGGGGCCCTGCGGGTGGCCGAGAAGGTCCGCCACGCCGGGCGGGGCGATGCCGCGCGCCCAGCGCCCGACCTGCGTGGCGACGAAGGCGTGGCCGGCGGTCTCGCCGTCGCCGGCCCCGGGGAGCGCGCCGGCGGCCAGCGTGGGCCCGAGGGCCGCGAGGGCGGCGCCAAGATGCAGCAGCGGCAGGAGGGCGGAGGGGCGGGCGGGCATCGGGGGTGTGCGCTCCGTCCCGCCGCGCGGTGGTCCCGGGGACCGTCGCAGAATAAGGCGGCGCGTCGCGACGGCCACCCGGCCGCGCTCAAGGCTGCGCCGGATGTTTGGTCACACGCCCCTGGTCATGGTTGAAGACGACGCCGCCCTGCAGGCGCTGGTCGAGACGCTCTCGCGGTCCTCCGTCATCGCGGTGGACACCGAGGCGGACAGCTTCCACCACTACCAGGAGAAGCTCTGCCTCATCCAGTTGTCGGACTTGCACGCCGACTACATCGTGGACCCGCTGAAGGTGACGGACCTCTCGCCGCTCGCCCCGCTGTTCGCGGACCCGCGGGTGGTCAAGGTCCTGCACGGCGGCGACTACGACGTGGTGAGCCTGAAGCGGGACCACGGGATGTCCCTCGTCAACGTGTTCGACACGATGATCGGCGCGCAGTTCGCGGGCCTGCCGCGCTTCGGCCTGGCCGACCTGATCGACCAGTTCTTCGGCGTGCGGCTGGACAAGCGCTACCAGCGGCACGACTGGGCGCAGCGCCCCCTGGAGGACGACCACCTGGACTACGCCCGCGGGGACACGCACTGGCTGCTCGCCTTGCGCGAGGTGCTCATCACGCGCCTGCGGAAGGTGGGGCGCCTGGAGGCCCACGCGGAGGAGTGCGAGGCGCTCACGCAGCGGGAGTGGGGCGGGCGCACGGCCGGCGCGGCCGATTTTTTGCGCGTGAAGCATGTGGGCCGGCTCGAAGAAGACGGGATGCGCGTGCTGCGCGCTGTGTGGCGCTACCGGGACGGCCAGGCGCGCGACATGGACCGCCCGGCCTTTAAGGTGCTGCCCGACGAGGTCCTCGCCGCGTTGGCCCAGGAGCGTCCGACGGAGCGCGCCGCCTTTGACGCGATCGTCCGGCCGGGCGGCGGCATGGCGCGGCGCCACGGCGAGGCGCTGTTCGCGGCCGTGCAGGCGGGCCTGGCAGACACGGAGCCCCTGCCCGACCCGGACGACCGCAAGCCCGCCAAGGCGCGGCAGGCCCCGGCGGCGCTGGGTTCGGCGGCGGCCGAGCGGCTGATGCTCGCGCTCAAGGCGTGGCGCAACGCGGTGGTCGACCGCGAGGGCCTCGCGCCCGTGGTGGTGGCCAACAACGACCTGCTGAAGTCCATCGCGCGGCTGGCGCCTGCCTCGACGGAGGCGCTGGCGGCGGTGCCGGGCGTGCGCAAGTGGCAGGTGGCGGCCTACGGCCCGCAGATCCTCGCGGTGGTGGCGGGGGCGGTGCCGGCGGGGGGCGGCGGCGGG
>JBEIVK010000689.1:0-2531 GCA_040373935.1 Alphaproteobacteria bacterium | reverse complement strand
GGGAGGCCGGAGCGGCGGGCGGCGACCAGCGGCTTCACGAGCTCGCCGTCGCGAAAAGGCAGGAGCACGCTCGAAGCCGCGACAGCGGTCTGGTCGGCGAAGAGGTCCGGGAGGAGGGCGCGGCCGGCGCCGACCCGCAGGAGACGCCAGCGGGCGGCGCGCAGGGCGAACTCGAAGAGCAAGACGGCGGCTGCGGCGGCGATCCAGCCCGGACGCGCGCTGCGCAAGGCGGTGGCGAGGGCGGCGGGCTCGATGGTGAGCGCGAAGGCGCCGAGCGCGGCCGCGCTCACGCCGATGGCGAGGGCGACGCGGCGGGTGTCGGGAGATGTCACGGGGCGAGAATAGCAGAGGCGGCGCGGCGGACCGCGGCGCGTCGGGGGCGGCGCTTGGCCCGAGGCGGCGGCCGTGGATAAGCGCGAGGGTCGCCGCGGGCGCGCGCGGCAGGAGGACGGCATGGGCAAGTTGCGGGGGGCTGCAGAGGCCCGGTACGACGTGGCGGGTCTCGGCAACGCCATCGTGGACGCCCTGGTCGTGATGGAGGATCGCCCCTTCCTCGCTGCCGCGGGCTTCACCCGTGGCCACATGACGCCCGTGGATCACGCGCGTTGGCACGCGGTCTTTCGGGAGATCGAGCCGAACGGCGTCACCATCGCGAGCGGCGGGTCCTGCGCCAACACCATCGCCACGCTCGGCCATCTCGGCGCGCGTGCCCGCTTCTGTGGGCAGGTCGGCGAGGACCAGTTCGGGGCCTTGTACGCCTCCGAGATGGAGAAGGCCTGCGGCGGCCACAGCCTGCGCTGGACCCGCGCCGCCAACACCGGCAAGTGCCTCGCCATCGTCAGCAACGAGGACGCCGAGCGCACGATGCTCACGGACCTGGGCGCCTCGGTGACGATGGACGACCTCGGCCCCTTCTCGGAGGACGTCCGCGGCGCGCGGGTGCTGCACGCCGAGGGCTACCTCTTGCTCGGCGAGCCGCTGTCGAGCCGGCTCGGCGAGGCGGTGGCCATCGCCGCGCAAGAAGAGATCCTCGTGTCCATCGACGCGTCGGACCCCTTCGTCGTGCACCAGACCAAAGCCCGCTTCTGGTCCTTGCTCGAAGAGCTCGTCGACATCGTCTTTCTGAACGCCGAGGAGGCGACGGCCCTCACCGGCCGCCCGCCCGAGCAGGCCGCGGCGGCGGTGGGCGAGCATGTCCGCACCGCCGTCGTGAAGCTGGGCGCGCGCGGGGCGACGGTGTGCCACGAGGGCAAGGTCATCACGGTCGGGGCGCATCCGGTGGCCGCGCTGGACACCACCGGCGCGGGCGACAACTTCGCGGCCGGCTTCCTGTTCGGGCTCACCCACGGCATGACGATCCGCCAATGCGCAGACCTCGGCGCGCGCGTGGCGGCCCTCTGCGTGGGGCAGGTGGGGGCGGTCGTGAAGGACCGGGCGGCCCTCGCGGCGGCGGTGGCGGCGGCGCGGGCCGGGGGTGCGGCGTGATCGCCGTGTTCGGTCCGTCTGCGGCGGCCGAGCGGCGGGTGCGCGTGCGCTGGCCGGATGGGTCGGTGGGCGTGGGGCGCGTCGTGGCCGATGGCGCGGCCGTGGAGCCGTGCAGCGGCACCGTCCTGGAGCCGGGCCCGGCGATGGGGCCGGCGCGGGGCTGGGAGGGCGTCACGCTGTTGGCGCCGGTGGAGCCCACCAAGGTGGTGGGCATCGGCAGCAACTACCGCGATCACGCGCGGGAGATGGGCAAGCCCATCCCGACGGTGCCCAAGGTCTTCCTCAAGCCGTCCACCGCGGTCGTTGGGCCGGGGGCGCCCATCCCGCTGCCGCCCGGCACCGCCCGGGTGGACCACGAGGCCGAGCTGGGCGTCGTCATCGGCGCGGTGGCGCATCGGGTGCCGGCCGCGCAGGCGGCCGCGGTCATCGCCGGCTACACGGTCGTCAACGACGTGACCGCCCGGGACTTCCAGCAGGCGGACGGCGTGTTCGCGCGGGCCAAGGGCTTCGACGGCTTCTGCCCGGTGGGCCCGTGCCTCGCGGTCGGGCTGGACCCGGCGGCGCTCGCCGTGCGGGCCTGGGTAGACGGCGCGCCGCGCCAGGACGGCACGACGGCGGAGATGGTGTTCGACGTCGCCGCGCTGGTCGCCTTCGTGAGCGACATCATGACCTTGCTCCCCGGCGACATCATCGCCACGGGCACGCCGGCGGGCGTGGGTCCGCTGCGCGCGGGGCAGGTGGTGCGGGTGGCGGTCGAGGGCATCGGCGCGCTCGACAGCCCCGTGGTGGACCGCGACGACCGGGCGGCGAGTGCCTGAGGTCTTGCGAAACGCGCTCGTCCTGGGCGCGGCCTTGCCGGTGCTCGCCCTGCTGGGCGGCGGGCGGCGGGCGGCGGGCGCGGCGGCGGCGCTGGTCGCAGCGCTGGCGGCGGCGTGGCTCCTTGGCTTGCGCTTGCCGGCGGGCGAGTGGGCGCAGCTGCCGGTGCGGGTCGGCCTTGGGCCCTCCGCGTGGGCGGCCCTGCCCTGGGCGGCCGCGGCGGCCATCGC
>JBEIVK010000220.1:0-6193 GCA_040373935.1 Alphaproteobacteria bacterium | reverse complement strand
CGGATCTGTTCCGCGTCGGGTATGCGCTCGATTTCTCCTCCGGTGGGTATGGGTATTCCGGGGGCTACTATCCGGGCCCGTATTGGTTCACCCACTCCCACTCGGGCACCGCCCCGAGCCGCACCTTCTCTAAATCTGGCAGCACGCTCCATTGGGAGTGGACGGACTCCTACACCTACACGGACTATAGCTTCTACCGAAACTATTGCGGATACTCCTCCTACGCCTACGCGTCGTCCTCGTACATCGTCAGCACCACCTCCACCGGGTCCATCCCCTGCGATGACTCCGGCACGGTCGACGTCTGGGAGTTCACGGCCAACGCCGGGGACGAGGTCGTCCTCTCGGTCGACACCGTGGCCACCGCCACCGCGTTCGACGCCATCCTGTGGGTCAACGGCCCCGACACCTGCATCGTCGCGTCCGCCGACGACTCCTTCGCGTGCACCTTCCCTCCGCCGCGGTACGAGTGCCCATCGATCCGCTTCACCGCCACCCAGACCGGCACCCACGAGGCCGTCGTCGGCACGCTCAACACCTGCGCCAGCAGCGTCGCCGAGTACACCATCGACATCCTCTCCGTGGACTGACGCACGCCCCCGCCGGTCGCGCGGTGGGGCTGTCTTCGGGGGACAGGGGAAACCAAGGTTTCCCCCGTAACGCCCCCTTCCTTGTCCGCTGCGGCGGGCGCGCACCCGGCGTCGCGGGCGTCGCTGGACAAGCGAGGGCCCACCGGCTACCGTCGAGGAAACGGAGTGTCCATGCGGTTCGCGCTTGTCTTCTCTCTGGGTCTCTTCGCTGGCTGCGTCGGCAAGGTCGACGAGGACAACTACGCGGAGAAGGTCGCCGAGGCCACCTGCCGCGTGCAGAAGGAGTGCGCCGCGGGCTCCTTCTACGACGAGTGGGACAACACCGAGGACTGCGTGGACGACCTGATGGATCAGACCGAGGACTACGAGGACTACTTCGACGACTGCGACTTCGACGCCGAGAAGGCGGAGTCCTGCGTGAAGGCCCTCAACGAGGTCTCCTGCCAGGACTACGAGGACACCCTCGAAGACGCCTACGAAGACTGCGCGGAGATCTGGGACTGCGGCGACGCCGGCGGCCCTCTCCCCTACGGCTACGACTCCGGCTTCTCCTACCCCGGCTGATTTCCCTTCTCTCCCCTCGGATCTCCCATGCGCGCCTGGCTCGCCTTCGCACTCCTCGCCCCGCTGAGCGCTTGCTCCCTTTTCGGCACCAAGGTCGATGAGGACAACTTCGGCGAGGAGTTCGCCGAGGCCGTCTGCTCGCTCCAGAAGGAGTGCCTCGCGCTCTTCTTCTACGAAGAGTACGACGACGTCGCGGAGTGCACCGACGAGTACTCCGAGGACTGGGAGGACGGCTACGACGACTGCGAGTTCGACGAGGACAAGGCCAACGAGTGCATCAAGGCCGTCCGCGACGCCGACTGCTCGGAGGGCTACGACGCCCTCGAAGACGCCTTCGAAGACTGCGAAGAGGTCTGGGATTGCGGCGGCAGTCCGGTTGTCCCCTACGACACCGGCTCCTACTACGGCCGCTGAGCCCCCGGGCCCATCGGTCCCGCGCCCCTGGGTCCTCGTCCCATGGCTTTGCCTCTCCTGACGCCCCCCGTCGCCCGCGTCCTTCGGGTGGTCGCCGTGGGCGCGTGGGCGGTGGGCCTCCTGGCGGCCGTCGCCGATCTGGTCCTGGGCCTGCGGCGCCTCGCGGGAGGCTCCACCCCCGGCGACCTCCTCGCCTATGCGGCCGTCTGGCTCGCCGCGTGGGGCCTCGGTCTGGGCCTGCCGGCCTTCGGCGCCGCCCTGGCCGTCCGCCGGCACCCCGGGGTCGCGCGCGGCCTCCAGGCCCTCGTCCATGCGGCGCTGGCGGGCGTCTTTCTGCACGCCGCCGTCACCCGCCCTGCCGTGCCCCCGCTCGCCCTGCCCGCTGCGCCCGCCCCGGCCGCGCCGCGCGGCCCCGTGGTGCTGCTCACCCTCGACACCTTCCGCGCGGACCACCTCTCCGCGATCGGCGGCGGGCCGCAGGCCACCCGCACCCCCGCGCTCGACGCCCTCGCCGCCCGTGGCGCGTTTTACACCCGCGGCATCGCGCACGTCCCCCTCACGCTGCCCTCTCACCTCACCATGCTGGCCGGGCGGCCCCCCGACGCCACCGCGCTCGTCCGCAACGGCCAGCCGGTGGACCCTTCCCTCCCGCGCGTGCCCGCTGCCTTCGCCGCCGCCGGGTGGCGCACCGGCGCCTTCGTGAGCGCCGGCGTGCTCGCCCGCCGCACCGGCATCGCCCACGGCTTCGGCCACTACGACGACCAGCTCGGCCCCCTTCACCGGGCCCTGCAGTCGGGGTTGCTGCACAGCATTTTCCGGCTCACCGAGCCCACCCGCACTCCGTCCCAGCGCCGCGGTGACGAGACCCTCGGGCGCGCGGTGGACTGGCTCGCGGCCAGCGACGACCCGCGCCCCGCCTTCCTGTGGGTCCACCTCTACGACCCCCACGCCCCCTACGACCCGCCGCCGCCCTACCGCGCCCGGGTCACCGAGGCCGCCGAAGACCCCGCAGCGCTCGGCCGGCCCGAGGACATGCGCGCGCTCCACCGCCGCCTCCGCGCCCGCAAGCGCATGCCCTTCATCGGGGTCGGTCTGGACCTCCGCGCCCCCATCGCGGCCTACGCCGGCGAGGTGGAGTGGACGGATCACCTCGTCTCCCGCCTCGTCGCCGCGCTCCCCCCCGACGCCACGCTCCTCGTCGCGGCAGACCACGGCGAGTCCCTGCTCGAGCACGACTATCCCCTCAACCACGGAAATCGGCTTCACGAAGTCGCGCTTCGCGTGCCCATTCTCCATGTTGGCCCCGGTGTTGCCCCTGCGCGCGTGGAGGACCCGGTGCCGCTCGCATCTGTCGCGTCCACCCTCCTCGCGGCCGGCGGCCTCCCGCCGCTTCCCGGCGCGCTGCCCGCCCTCGCGGCTCCATCGGCCCCCGCCGACATCCTCTCCGTCGCGCCCGTGCAGCAGAGCCGCCGCACCTTCGGCCAGCGCGGCGTCCCCCGCGTCAGCTGGACGGTGGGCCCTCTCCGGGTGGTGGTGGACGACGAAGACACCCTCACCGCGTTTGACCTCGCGGCAGACCCGGCAGAGTCGGCGGACATCGGCGCCGCCCTGGCCGACGCTCCCGCCCGCCGCGCGGCGGGCCGGTCCCTGCTCGACACGCTTCCTTTGCGCAAGGACGACGTTCCGGCCGGCGATGAGGAGCTGGTCGAGGAGCTGCGGGCCTTGGGCTACACAGAATAGTCCTGGCCCGGACAGGGGGCGTTACGGGGGACAGCGTCCCCCGTCCCCATTGGACCTCCGCGCGCCGGGGCGGCCGTCACACCCAGCGCTTCTCGGCGTCCGGCAGGAAGAAGTCCGGCATGAGCTCGGCGCCGGGGACGACGGAGTAGTGCGCGAGGTCCGTGATGCCCTCGCTGGCGAGGACCTCGTCGTCGATGAAGAAGTTGCCGCCGGTGGTGGGCGCCGGCCGCGTGAGGATGAACCACGCGGCGTCCGACATGATCTCGGGCTTGCGGCTGGCGTTGCAGACGTCGTCGCCGCCCAGGAGGTTGCGAACGGCGGCCGTGGCGATGGCGGTGCGCGGCCAGAGGGCGTTGACGCCGACGCGGCCGGCGAACTCATCGGCCATGCCGAGCACGCACATCGACATTCCGTATTTGGCCATGGTGTAGGCAACATGCCCGGAGAACCAGCGGGACTCCATGGTCAGCGGCGGTGAGAGGTTGAGGATGTGGGGGTTCTCGGCGCGGAGGAGATGGGGCAGGCACTTCTGGGAGCACAGGAACGTGCCGCGCGCGTTGATCTGGTGCATGAGGTCGTAGCGCTTGATCGGGGTCTCCAGCGTGGGGGTGAGCTGGATGGCGCTGGCGTTGTTGACCAGGATGTCGATGCCGCCGAAGCGCGCGACGGTCGCGGCGACGGCGGCCTCGACGGCGGCCTCGTCGCGGATGTCGCACGCGAGGGCGAGGGCCTGCCCGCCCGCGGCCTCGACGTCGGCGGCGGCGCTGTAGATCGTGCCGGGCAGCTTGGGGTGAGGCTCGGTCGTCTTGGCGACGATGGCGACGTTCGCGCCGTCCTGGGCCGCGCGCAGGGCGATGGCGTGGCCGATGCCGCGGCTGGCGCCGGTGATGAAGAGGGTCTTTCCGCGAAGGGAACGCATGGGGAACTCCAGGGGGAACGGGATCAATCAGGAATGGACGGGGAATGGAGGGCGGCGTGGATGCGCGCGGCGAGGGCGGGGCCGATGCCGGGCAGGGCGGCGAGCGCCTCGACGCTGGCGGCCGAGACCCCGCTCACCGAGCCAAAAGCGTGGAGAAGGGCCTTGCGGCGGGCGGGGCCGACCCCCTCCAGGCGGTCGAGCGCAGAGTGGAGGGTGCGCGCGGAGCGGGTTTTCCGGTGAAAGCGGACCGCGCTGTCGTGGGTCTCGTCGCGGAGGGCCTGCAGGAGCCGCAACGCGGCGGAGTTGTGGGGCAGGCGGAGCGGGTTTTGGACCTCCGGCAGCACGATCTTGTCGGTGGCCTCGCGGTCCCCGCGGGCGTGCTCGGTGCGCGGCTTGACCAGCCCGCAGAGGCCGACCACAGGGCGGCCGTCGGCGAGGCCGGACTGGAGGTGCTTTTGGTCTGCGACGCCCAGCTCGACGAGGGCAGCGCGGACGGCGCTGAGCTGGCCTTTGCCGCCGTCGACGACGATGAGATCTGGCAGGTCGCCTTCGGCGAGGCCGCGGGCGATGCGGCGGCCGAGGATCTCGCGCATGGTCGCGAAGTCGTCCGCGCCGACGACGGTGCGGACGTGAAAGCGGCGGCCGGCCGCGCGGTCCAGCGCGCCGTCGGTGAAGACGACCATCGCGGCCACCGGGTCGCTCCCCTGAATGTTGGAGTTGTCGTAGCACTCGATGCGGCGGGGCAGACGCGGGAGCTGGCAGACGCGCTGGAGCTCGTCGAGGGCGCGGCGCGCGGTGTCCGCTTTGTCGGCCGCGCGGGCGAGGGCGGCGTGGGCGTTCTCTTCGGCGATGTCGAGCAGGCGGGCCTTGTCGCCGCGCTGCGGGGCTGTGACCTCGACGCGGCTGCCGCGGCGCTCGGCGAGGACCTCGGCCAGCGCGCCGTCGTCATCGAGCGCGAAGGGGAGGAGCACCGCCTCGGGGATGGCCCCGGCCTCGGCGTACCATTGGTTGAGCACGCTCTGGAGCTGCTCGGGGTCGGGCGCGGGGCCGCGGCGCACCTTGAGGACGACGGCCTCCTCCATGAGCCCTTGGCGCACGGGGATGAGCACGGCGACTCCATCCTCGGGGCCCCAGGCGAGGGCCCAGGCGTCTCGGTTGCCCTGCTTGTGGCCGGCGACCGCCTGGCGCTCGACGGTGGCCTCGATGGCGGAGATGAGGTCGCGCAAGCGGGCGGCCTCCTCAAAATCCAGGGCCTCGGCCGCGTCGTCCATGCGCGCGCGCAGGCGCCCGACCAGCTCGGCGTTTCGGCCCTCGAGGAACAGCATCGCCTGCGTGACGATCTCGTCGTAGGCCGGGCGCGTGGCCAGGCCGACGCACGGCGCGACGCAGCGGCCCATCTGGTGCATCAGGCACGGGCGGGAGCGCGCGTTCAGCTCGCGGTCCGAGCAGGTGCGCAGCGGGAAGCGGCGCTGGATGAACTCGAGGGTCGCGCGGGCCCGGGACGCAGAGTGAAAAGGGCCGAAGTGGCGCGCGCGGTCCCCCGAGACCCGGCGAACGACCTGGAAGCGCGGCCAGAAGCCGGCCGGATCGATGCGGAGGTGGAGGAAGGAGCTGTCGTCGACGAGCTTGACGTTGTACCGGGGGCGGTACTTCTTGATGAGGGTGTTTTCGAGGATCAGCGCCTCTTTCTCGGTCTTCGTGACGACGACGTCGACGTCCTGCGCGGCCGAGACGAGGAAGGGCACCCAGAGGCGGGTGTCCTGCCCGGAGAGGTACTGGCGCACCCGCGCGCGCAGATTGCGCGCCTTGCCCACGTACACCACGCCGCCGCGGCGGTCTTTGAAGAGGTAGACCCCCGGGTCTGTGGGCAGGGCGTCGGCGCGGGCGGACAGGCTCACGGGGTGCCGCTCAGCCCGGGGCAGGCGCGGGCGGGGCCTCGGCGGGCGGGGCGGGGACCTCGCGGGCG
>JBEIVK010000382.1:0-4327 GCA_040373935.1 Alphaproteobacteria bacterium | reverse complement strand
TACCGGCTGGAGCTGCTGGATCTCGACACCTTCTGGTCCTGCGCCCTCGACGCCGACGCCCTGGCCTGCGACAAGGAGGGCGTGGCCGCGTCCGTGGATTTCGTGCGGGACTGAGACCTGCGCGTCCAACGCCTGGTTTTCATGGGGCGGAAGGGGGTGGCCCCCCTTCCGCAACGCCATCCCCCTCCGCGTCCCGGATCTCGGCGCCGCGCTGGGCTACACTGCCGCCATGCGCGCGCTCTTCGCTGCGATCCTGGCCCTCGGTTGCGGGCGCTCGCAAAACCCCGCCCCGGGGGGGGACGCCCCCGACGGCGACGACGGCGCGTCGGCGGAGCTGCCGCCCTACGCGCCGGCGCCGGCGCGGCTGCACCGCCTGGGGGCCGACGCGCTGCGCGACAGCTTCGCCCTGCTGACGGGCGTGGTCTACACGGGCCCGCTGCCCACCGATACGACGATCCACGGGTACACCGTGGTCGCGGGGTCCGAGCTGTCGGTCTCCCCGCTGGACCTCGAGATGGCCGAGGCCGCCGCGTGGGGCGTGACAGATGCCGCGCTGTCCACGTTGGCAGCGGCCGAAGCGCGCTTTGGATGCGCGCTTGAGGCGCCTTTCGGGTCGCCCGATCTGGACGCGACGGCTTGCGTGCGCGCGTTCGCGGCGGGTTTTGGCGGGCGGGCCTGGCGGCGGCCCTTGGGCGCCGATGAGGTCGACGGCCTGCTCGCGCTGCACGACGAGGTCCGCGGCGCCACCGGGGATGCCCTGTTGGCCGCGCAAGCGGTGCACGCGGCCATCCTGTTGTCGCCGTGGTCGGTGTACCGGGTGGAGCGCGGGGTGCCGCACCCGTCGGTGCCGGGGCGGCGCCTGCTCACCGCCCACGAGAAGGCTGCGCGCCTCGCTTTTTTCCTCACGGGCCGCACGCCGGACGACGCGCTGCTCGCCGCCGCCGCCGCCGGCACGCTGGACGCGCCGGAGGGCCTGGAGGCCGAGGCCCGGCGCCTGCTGGCGACGCCCGCCGCGTGGGACCACTTGACCCGCTTCTTCGCCGAGACGCTCGATCTCCCGCGGCTCGACTTGGTCTCCAAGGACCCTCTGTTGTTCCCCGAGTTCGACGCCGGCTTGCGGGCGGCGATGCGCGCCGAGGTCGAGCTGCTCTTCCAAGAGACGGTGTTCGCCGAGGACGGAGACTTTCGCTCGCTGTTCACGACCGACCGCACCTGGGTCGACGGCCGCCTCGCGCCCCTGTACGGGCTCGCCATCGCCGACGACGCGCCGCGCGCGACGACGCTGCCCCCCTGGGAAGAGCGGGGCGGCGTGCTCGGGCGGGCGGCCTTCCTCACGCTGCACGCCCACGACACCTTCACCTCCCCCACGCGCCGCGGGAAGGCCATCCGCACCCGGATTCTCTGTCAGGCGGTGCCCCCGCCGCCCGAGGGCGTGGTCGCGTCGCTGGACGACGTCCAGGGCGAAGGCACGCTGCGGCAGCGCCTCGAAGCGCACGTGGAGGACCCGGCCTGCGCGGGCTGCCACACCTTGATGGACCCGCTGGGCTTCCCGCTGGAGGGCTTCGACGCCATCGGCGTGGCTCGCACCCATGACAACGGCGTTCCCGTCGACATCTCCGGCCGCCTGGACGACACGGACTTCCACGGCGCGGCGGCGTTGGGGGCGCTGGTCGCGGCGCACCCGCAATTCGACGCCTGCACGGCGCGCCAGCTCTACCGCTTCGCGGCGGGGCACAAGGAGGGCGAGGGCGAAGAGGTCGTCGTCTCCGAGCTGGCCGAGGCCTTCGCCGACGGCGGGCACCGGCTGCAGGCCCTCGCCCTCGCCATCGTGCTGCACCCGGCCTTCGGCGAGGTCGGCGCCCCGGCCGGCGAGGCATGCAGCGCCGAGGGCGCACGGCGGCCCTGCCACACGGACTGCGGCAGCGGCGAAGAGGCCTGCATCGGCGGCGAATGGCAGGGCTGCACCGCGCCACCGCCGGCTCCCGAGGCCTGCGACGCGGCAGACAACGACTGCGATGGCGCAGTGGACGACGACATCGAGGCGCCGTGCACCGCCGCGGGCGGGCTGCCGGGCACCCGTCTGTGCGCCGGCGGCGCGTGGGGCGAATGCGCGGTGGCGGCAGCGGCCCCGGAGGTCTGCAACGGCGTGGACGACGACGGTGACGGCGGGGTGGACGAGTCGCTGGGCGTGGCGGTGGTCGCTCGGTCCTGGGCCGAGGTGGTGGCCGCGCACGACGCCTGCGACCCGTCGGCCGACCCATCGGCCCCCGCGTGTCGGGCGGCGGCGACGCGCGCCTGCGCGGCTGCGGGTTGTGGGCTCGGGGCGGGCATCGGCGTGGTGGACACGGACGGCGCGGGGGCGCGGGCCGCGCTGGGCTGCGTGGGGCCCGCGCATGGGGTCGTGCAAAGCACCAGCTTCACCGCCCTCTCCCAGCAGCACGGCGGCTGCCGCATCGACACCCGCACCGGGCCGGACTGCTTCGCCGCCATCCACCGGGCCTGCGCGGCGGCGGGGCTGACGAGCGGCACCGGGCCCGTCGAAAACAGCGGGGACATCGCCATCACCGTCTGCACGCCCGGCGCAGCGGTGTACACCGTGGGCTACGCCGAGCTCGCGCTGCACGTCGGCAGCTGCGATGGGTCCACGCGTTGGGGCCCGGCCTGCGATGCGGCGATTCACCGGTGGTGCAAGGCGGCCGGGCACGAGACGGGCTTCGGGCCCGTGGAGAACTGGGACGCCACCGCGGTGGTGAGCTGCATCGGAGACGGCGCATGAAGCCCCTGCCCCGGCGCACGCTGCTGCGCGGACTCCTCGGCGGGGTCGCCACGGCCATCGCGCTGCCGCCCCTCGAGGCGATGCTGGGGGCCAACGGCGACGCCCTGGCGGATGGCACCGCGCTGCCCACGCGCTTCGGCGTGTGGTTCTGGGGCAACGGCACGCGGCCGGAGCATTGGGTGCCCGCGACGGCGGGCGCCGGTTGGTCGCCGTCGGCCACGCTGGCCCCGCTGGCCGACCTCGTCCCGCACGTGAGCGTCGTGACGGGCGCCGAGATCAAGACGGCCACGCACCCGCACCACAGCGGCATGACGGGCGTGATGACGGGGCGGCGCTACCAACAGCTTGGCACCACGCGGGACACCATCGTCACCACCTTCGCCGCGCCCTCGGTCGACCAGGTGGCGGCGGACATCATCGGCGGCGCTACGCCTTTCCGCTCGTTGGAGCTGGGCATCACGCGCTTCCGCGGCACGGACGAGGGCACGACCTTCCAGCACCTGTCCCACAACGGCCCGAACGCGCCAAACCCGTCGGAGTACGACCCGGGGGCGCTCTACCGGCGCTTGTTCACGACGGAGTCGGACCCGCGGCGGGACCTCGTGCGCCGCTCCGTCCTCGACGCCGTGACCGGCGAGGTCGGCCGTCTCAAAGGGCAGTTGGGCGCGGCAGACCGCGCGCGCCTGGACCAGCACCTCACCTCCATCCGCACGCTGGAGCAGCGGCTCGGCGCGGCGGCCGGAGCCTGCGCGTTCATCGACGCCCCCGGCAGCTACCCGGACGTCGGCGGCCGTGAGCAGATCGCCGAAAAGAACGCCATCTTCTCGGAGCTCCTCGCGCTCGCCCTCGCGTGCGACCTCACCCGCGTCTTCACGGTGCAGTTCAGCACCTGCGGCAGCGGCGTCGTGTTCGCGCAGGTGGGTGCCTCGGACGGCATGCACAGCATGTGCCATTTTGAGGCGATGCCCCAGCCGACGGTGCAGGCCTCCGTGGTCTACACGATGGAGCAGCTCGCGGCGTTCCTGCGCGTCCTACGGGACACTCCGGAGGGGGACGGCTCCGTGCTGGACCACTGCTCCATCCTCTGCACCTCCGAGCTCTCGGACGGCTACACCCATTCCAACGCCGAGTATCCGCTGCTCGTGGCCGGCCACGGCGGCGGGCGGCTGCGCGGCGGCGTGCACCTGCGCGCGCCGGGGGCCAACGTGAGCCACACCGTGCTGACGGCGCTCCGTGGGGCGGGCGTGCCGGCGGCCTCCTTCGGAGAGGCGGACGGCTACGTCACGTCGACCCACACCGAGTTGGAGGCCTGAGGCGCGCTCAGCCGCCCTTGGCCTTGCCGCCGAACTTGGACTTGCCCGCCTTCCCACCACCACCCGGGACACCCGGGCGAGCGGCGCCCCCACCGCCGGAGGCGGGGCCAGCCGCCGGGGCCGACGGAGCCGCTGCGGGGGACGCCGATGGAGCCGGCGGGGCCGACGGAGGGGCCGCGGGAGAGGCCGGGGCGGCCTCGGCGGGGGCCGCCGCGGGGGGCGGCGGGGGGGGGGGGGG
>JBEIVK010000755.1:0-2248 GCA_040373935.1 Alphaproteobacteria bacterium | reverse complement strand
TGCCAGCGGGACACGCTCGCCCGCCTCGGGCGGCGCGCCTGGCGCCGGCCGCTCCAGCCCGACGAGCTGGACGCGGCGGTGGCGCGGGTGGCCGAGGGCGACGACGCGGCGGACGGCCTCGCCCTCGCGGTGCAGTCCTTGCTGTTCTCGCCGCACTTTCTCTACCGCAGCGAGCTGGGCGCGCCGCAGCCCGACGGCACCCACCGCCTGTCCGACCACGAGCTGGCCGCCGCCCTCTCCTACACGCTGTGGGGGACGACCCCAGACGACGCGCTGCTCGACGCCGCCGACGCCGGGCGCCTGTCCACCCCGGAGGGCGTGCGCGCCGAGGCCGCGCGCCTGCTGGCCGACCCGCGCGCCCGCGACGCGCTCGGCGTCTTCGTCGCCCAATGGCTCGGGGTCGAGCGGGTCGCCACCGCCGACAAGTCCCCGGCCCTCTTCCCCGAGGTGGACACCGCCTTCCGGGCCGACCTCCTCGCCGAGACCCGCGACTTCTCCACCGCCGTCTTCTTCGACCGCACGGGCTCCCTCGACGAGCTGCTCACCGCCGACTGGACGGTCGCGAGCCCGCGCCTCGCGGCCTGGTACGGGGCCACCCCCCAAAGCGGCGGCACCGCCTCGCTCACCGGCACCGGGCGCGCCGGCGTCCTCGGCCACGGCAGCGTGCTGTTCGCCACCGCCCACTCAGACCAGACCTCCCCGGTCCGGCGCGGGCTGTTCGTCCGCGAGCGCCTTCTCTGCCAGTCCTTCGGCGTGCCGCCGGCCAACGCCGGCGGCGTCCCCGACGTGGACCCGAGCGCCACCACCCGCGAGCGCTTCGCCCAGCACGCGGCGGACCCGTCCTGCGCCGCCTGCCACACCTACATCGACCCGCTGGGCTTCGGCTTCGAGCACTTCGACGCCGCCGGCGCGTGGCGCGCCACCGAGGCGGGCGTGCCCATCGACGCCAGCGCCGAGCTGCGGGCCGTCGAGCAGCTCTCCGACGACGACCGCGCCGCCTGGAACGGCCTGCCCCAGCTCGCCGGCCTCCTGGCCGACAGCCGGGCGGTCGGCGCCTGCTTCACCCGCGAGGCCGCCCGCTGGGTCTACGGGCGCGACGCGAGCGACCCCTGCGCCCTCGCCCGCGCCCACGCCGCCTTCGACGCCGCCGGCCGCCCCGTGCTGCCCCTGTTCCTCGACCTCCTCTCCTCGCCCGACTTCCGCGCCCGCCAGTGAGCGCCGCGCCGCCCCGGAGCCCCGCCGCCATGCCCCTCCGCCGCCTCCCGCCGCTGCCCGTCCCCAGCCGCCGCAGCGTGCTGCGCGGCCTCGGCCTCGGCGCGCTCACCCTGCCCTTCGCCCGCCTGTTTGCCGGGTCCGATGCCCGCGGGGACGGCGGGCCCGCCCGGCGCGTCATCTTCTTCTACTTCCCCGACGGTGTCGTCGCCGAGAGCCAGGACGGCGAGGCGAGCAAGTGGCACCCGAGCGGCAGCGGCAGCGGCTTCACGCTGGGCGAGCAGCTCGTCGCCCTCGAGCCGTGGCGCAGCCAGTGCGTGTTCTTCCGCGGCCTCTCGATGGGCCCGACCGACAGCGGCAGCCACCCCGGCGGCGCCAAGAAGCTCCTCACCGCCGCCGACCACGGCAACAACGAGAGCATCGACCAATACCTCTCGCGCACCGTCGGCGCGTCGAGCCCGTGGCGCCACCTGTACCTCGGCGTCCAAGCCACCGTGAACAACGCCAGCGGCGACAAGTTCATCACCTACCCCCTCGCCGGGCAGTCCATGGCCCCCGAGGACGACCCGGCCCGCGCCTTCTCCAGCCTCTTCGGCGGATTCTCGGGCGGCGGCAGCGGCGGCTCCGACACCGGCGGGGAGGGCCGCGCGGCCGCCCGCACCCGCAGCCTCCTCGACGCGGCCACCGCCGACATCCTCTCCCTCCAAAGCCGCCTCGGCAGCGCCGAACGCGACAAGCTGGACCTCCACCTCACCAGCCTGCGCGAGCTCGAGCAGCGCCTGTCCGGCGGCGGCACCGGCACCGGCGGCACCGGGAGCGCCTCCTGCGACGCCCCCAGCCTCGGCGCCGGCCCCTGGGACGCCAGCGCCCTCTCCGACCCCGCCCACTTCCCCGCCCAGCTCGAAGCCCAGCTCGACCTCGCCGTGCTCGCCATGGAGTGCGGCCTCACGCGGGTCGCCACCGTCCAGTGCTCCATGCACACCAGCGAGCTCATCATGAGCCGCTTCCCGGGCACCGCGTTCAGCGACGCCGGCTA
>JBEIVK010000338.1:0-4795 GCA_040373935.1 Alphaproteobacteria bacterium | reverse complement strand
GGCGGTGGCGGCGCGCCGCGACGCCACCGAGCGGCGGAGCCGCGAGCGCGGAGGGGGCGGGGTGACCGGCGGGCCGGAGGCCCGACGGGCAGGCGCCCACCTGCCGGAGAGTACCGGGAGGCGGCCGACCTTTCAGCCGGGAGGGGCGGACACGCGGAGGATGGCGGGCTTGAGGCCCTCGGCCTCGCAGGTGGTGCGCTCGACGGGCTTGACCTCGCGGGAGTAGGCGAGGATGAGGCCGTAGGGGTCGATGTGGACGCGGGCGTCGGCGGGCTGGCCGGGCACCTCGAAGGCGGCGCGGCCGTCGACCATGCGAAGCATGCCGCCGATGCCGTCCTCGAGCTTTTTGTCGCCGATGACGACGGGGAGGTCGAAGCGGCCGAAGGGGACGTCGCTGGTGATGCAGCCGGTGAGGGTGGCGGTGCCGCCGGGGCCGGGCGTGGAGCGGACCTCGGCGGTGAGGCGCGGGAGATAGCCGCCGCGCACCCAGTAGGCGAAGAAGTCGTCGAGGTCCACGGCGGCGGATTGCTCGAAGGCGGCTTGGAGCTGCTCGGTGCTGACCTGGCCGTTGAGGCTGGTGCGGGCGAGGTGGTCGACCGCGCGGAAGAAGGCCTGGTCGCCCACGCGCTCGCGCAGCATGCGGGCGAGCACGTAGAAGCTGTAGTCGCGGAACAGGCGCGGGCGGTCCAGGGCGAAGGAGCCGCCGTCGGTGAGGGACAGGGAGAGGGTCTGCGGATTGGTGGTGCCAATCGTGTAGAGGGTCTCCTTCGGGTCTTCGATGTTGCGACGGATCGTCTCCAGGCGCTCTTCGAAGCCTTCGAAGCCCTTTTCTTGGAGGGCGGCCCGCACGTAGAAGTAGCCGTAGGCCTCGGTGAGCGCCTCGTGGACCCAGGCGTCGCGCCCGCTGGCCGGGGCGACGGCCTGCCCCCACACCTGCGAGACGATCTGCCGCGCGAGGTCGCTTTGGGCGAGGTACGGGAACTGCTCGCGGACGGCGGTGGCGGCGCCGATGGCGTCCCCGACGGTGACCATCCGCATCTCGACCATGCCGGCGGGGGCGAGGCCCCGCGGCTGGGTGAGGGCGCCGCGCGGAAGCTCGGCTTCGCCCTGCACGACGTCGATCTCGAAGAGCGCGGGGCTGGGGAGGAAGCGCCGCATGAAGGTGAGCACGCGGCGCACCTCGGGCCCGAAGGTGCCGAGGGCCTCCTTGCGCACCGGGTAGAGGTGCACGCGCACGCCGGGGAGGCCCGCCGCGGCCGGGGCCTCCGACGCGACCCAACGGCCGATGCTGACGGCCGGGTGGATGGCGCCCCGCCCGGCGGCCTCGGTGGTGGCCCAGCCGCCTTCGTCCACCACCTCGCGGGTGGTCTGACCGGAGAGGGCGACGTCGAGGCGGCGCGGCGGAACAGTGAGGCGAACGGTATAATCCCAGCGGGTGCCGCCCATCGCGGGCACGAGGTCCGGCAAGAACGTGCGCAGGCCGGTGGTGCTGCCGCCCGGGCGGTACGCGCTGCCGGAGCTGCCGTAGAGGATGTTCCAGTTGGCGAAGGGCCAACGGGCCTTCCAGTCGAGCTGGACGGAGACGACCTCGCCCTCGGCGAGCGGGCGGGGCAGAACGACGAGCAGCTCGAGATCATCCCCCATCGGCTGCGGGATGGCCTCGCTCACCTGCCGCCGCGGGTCGTCCAAGGAGGTGAAGACCTGGTCGGGCGTCTGGTTGAGAGGCTCGACCATGCGGCCGTTCTCGAAGGCGCGGGCGTCTTCGAGGTCCAACTCGAGGAACGCGAGGGGCGCGCCCCCGACGAGCGCGAGGTTTTGCACGGCGAACTGGCCGCGCAGCGCCTCTTCGCGCGGGAGATTGAGGACGATGTGCTGGACGCCGGCCTGCGTGGCCCGGAAGCTGAGCTGGCTCTTGACCGTGGCGTCGAGCGTGACGAGGCCGCGGTTGGGCTTGATGTCGATGGTGACGTCGGCGTCCACGGCCTCGACCCGGCTCGGCGGGAGGGGCGTGAGCGCGGGGCCGCGGGCGGGGAAGCGCTCGCCGGCGAAGCGCACCATGCGGCGGCGGCCCTCGCTGTCCTCGCCGTGGGCGAAGGCGGTGGCGCGGAGGCCGGTGTCGGCGTGGTCGATGCCGTCGCGGAAGCAGGACAGCCATTGGTCGAAGGACTTGTCGCCGACGACGTCGCGATCTCCCGCGGCGACGTGGAAGCGGCGGTCTGTTTGGAACTCGGCGACGAGGCGCAGCTGGTCTGCCGGGACGGCGAGGCGGTCGTGCAGCATGCGGTCGAAGCGCAGCATCTCCTGCGGGTCCATGCCGGAGCGCGTGAGCGCGCGGCGGCGGTTCGGCAGGATGTTGAGGGCCATCGTCTTGGCGGCGAGCTCGCCGCGGGTGCTGGTGACGACCAGCTCGGGCGGAAGGCCCCGCTCGGCCGCGACCTCCGACAGCCGCGTGACCTCGCCGAAGCCCACCGGGTCCAGCGCGTCGAGCACCCGCTGCATGTCGCGGTCTGCGGTGAGGACCATCGCTTTGGTGAAGAGGGCGTCGAAGCGCTCGGTGCTGCCCCAGGCGATGGGGCACATCTCCGTGCGGTCTGCCCCGGCGCGCTGGGCCATGTGGTTGGCGAAGGCCAGGCGGTCCCCCGGGTCCGGCAGGCGCATCGACACGCGCCCCTCGCCAAAAAAGACCATGCCGACCGCGCGGGCCTTCGCGCCGTCGCGGCCGCCCGACAGCACGGGAACGAAGATGCCCTTGGTGAAGACGGCATCGCAGACGCCATCCGAGAGCACCGTGTCCTTGGCCCAGCGCGCGTCGTCCCCGAGGCGCAGGTTGCCGTAGCCATCCCACAGCGCGCGCAGGTCTGCGCTTTCGAGGAGGCCGACGCCGATGTCCTGCTCGGGCGCGTCGTCGCCTGCGGGGGCGAGCGGGACCGGCGCGGGCTCGGCCGCCGACGCGAGCCCGAGGGCAGCCGCGAGGGCGAGGAGGACGGTGCGCATCAGGACTCCGGGGTGGGCGCCGCTGGGATACCCGGAATCACGCGAACCTGCAGGCCGAGCGCGCGGGGGCGCGCGGCGATGTCCTCGAGAACATCGACGGGCAGGGCGTCCAGGCCGGGCTGGGCGGTGCGCCGGGCGATGGTCGTGACTTGTACCTCGCGGATCTGCCCGCCGGCAGCCAGGATCTCGGCGATGCGCGCCCCCCACGCGTCCCGCTCGGCGGGGGGCGGATCCCCCGCGGCGTCGCGGTAGAACAAGCATTGCAGGGTGATCGGCCGGGCGATGGCGGCGTCGCGCAGGTTGGTGAGCACGCGGCCGAAGGGGATCGCCGTGCCGTCCACCCGAGCGAAAAACGAGGGAGTCCCGGCGTCCAGCTTGGCCCAGATCTCCCCGCCGAGGGCGTCCAAGGCGGCGAGGCCGCGGGCGACGGCGGGCCGGTGGAACAGCGTGGCGTTGGTGAGCAGGAGGATTTTGACGTCGGGCAGGCCAAAGGTGGCGCGCAGACGGCCGACGGCCTCGACGGCCGCAGCGAAGGACGGGGCGGCGGTGGGCTCGCCGTCGCCGGCGAAGGCGATGTCGTTGACGCGCCGGAGCGCCGGGGCGGCGGTGTCGAAGGGCGGGACGGACCAGAGCGTGCCGGCGCGCACGAGCCCGAGGAGGTGAGACAGCTCGGCGTCGAGGCGGCCGAGGTCCACCGCCTTGGGGCCGCCGGGGACCGTGCGGTCCACCTGACAATAGGGGCAATCAAACGTGCAGAACTTGTCGGGGTTGAGGTTGACCCCGATGGACAGCCCGCCGCTGCGCCGGCTGACGACCGCGTAGATGTAGCGGTTGTCGTCCAGCTCGCGGCGGTGGTCGCGGAAGTCGAGTTGACGCACGGGATCCGGGTAACGCGGTGGACCGGGCGGTGGCGGGCGGGGCGGGGCAGCGATAAACCGGCCCGCTCCGCTTGAGGTGTGTCTCCATGTCGCGCATCGCCCTCCGCTCCTTCGTGCTCGCGCTGTCCGTGCTGGGCGCCTGCCAGCAGCCCCCGCCCACGCCCGGCACGGTCCCCCCCGGCGGCACCACGCTCACCACGGTGAACGGCAACCCGGTCACCCAGGAGATGGTGGACGCCACGCTGTCCCAGCTCCCCGAAGACCTCCGCAAGCGCCTGGAGCAGACGGGCCAGATCTCGCAGGTCCAGGACCAGCTGGTCGTGGGCGAGCTGCTGTGGCGCAAGGCGCTGGAGCGCAACCTGCACACCGACCCGCAGATGCAGCTCACGCTCGCCCTGGCGCAGCGCAACGCCCTCGCCGATGCGCTCCTCGACAAGACCATCGCCGAGCGCAGCACGCCCGAGCGCATCCAGAAGTACTACGACGACCACGCGGTCCAGTACGCCCGCCCGCAGGCCAAGCTGCGCGTGATGGTGCTGGAGAGCGAAGCCGTGGCCGCCGAGGTCAAGGCCCAGCTCGACGGCGGCGCCGACTTCGCCACCCTCGCCACCCAGAAGTCGAAGGACCCGAACTCCGCGCCCAAGGGCGGCGAGCTGGGCTGGCTCGGCAAGACGGAGCTTCGCGGCCCGCTCGGCGAGCCCGTCTTCGCGGCCGAGAAGGGCGCCGTGGTCGGCCCCATCGCGACGCCCACGGGCGCGCTCCTCTTCAAGGTGGAAGACAAGCGCGACAAGGTCCCGCTGGAGGAGGTCAAGGAAGAGATCACTGGCAAGCTCAAGCAAGAGCTGGCCGAGGAGGGGCCACCAGGGTGTGTATCCACCACCCATGCTACATGCAACCCCGCGGGCGGAGGCAGTGGTGGGGGG
>JBEIVK010000387.1:0-4293 GCA_040373935.1 Alphaproteobacteria bacterium | reverse complement strand
GTGGCGTGCCTTCGGACGGCCGGAGCGGAGGCGCTTCCACGGGGCGACGGCGCCGTGCTGGTCGCTGTGAGCGTGGGGCTCATGGCAGTTTTGGCCGTCGCCTTCCTGGCGCCTTCGCCGCGCGGAGGGATGGCCCTCGCGTGGCGGCGCGCGGCGGCGGCGGCGGCGGTGCTCGGCGGGATTCTGTCTGAACTCCTTGACAGCGGAAAGGGTGTTCAGTAAAGAGGGTGGCAAGGAGGCAGCCCGTGTCCACCCAGGAGCTCTCAGCCCGCCAGAAGGACGTGCTCGACTTCATCGCCGTCACCGTGCAGCGCCAAGGCGTCCCGCCCACGTACCGGGAGATCGGCGACGCCCTCGCCATCTCCTCCACCAATGGTGTGGCAGATCACGTGAAGGCCCTGATTCGCAAGGGCTTCCTGCGCCGCACCGAGCAGGGCGCGGCCCGTGGGCTCCAGCTCACCGACAAGGCGGGCCCGGTCGCCCGTGGCGACACCGTCAGCATCCCTCTGCTCGGCCACGTCGCCGCCGGGCCTGCCATTCTGGCAGACGAAAACTACGAGCGCTCGATGCACGTTGACGCGTCGCTCGTCCCGGGAGATGGGTCGATCTTCGCCTTGCATGTGCGCGGCGATTCGATGATGGAAGAGGGCATCCTCGACAAGGACCTCGTCTTCGTCCGGCAGCAGTCCAGCGCCCGCGGTGGCGACATCATCGTGGCTTTGGTGGACGGGGAGGCGACGGTCAAGTTCTACTACCACGAGGGCGGCCGCATCCGCCTCCAGCCCGCCCACCCGACGATGGACCCGATCTACGTTGACGACCGCGCGAACTTCTCCATCCTCGGCCTCGTGGTCGGTGTCTACCGCCGCTACCACTGATCCCGCGCCGCGTCCGCGCCCGGGCATTGGCGTCGAGATCGCCCTCGCGCTCGGTCTGGTCACTCTGGCCACGATCGTCCTCAACGCCGGCGTGTTCTGGCTTCTCCTCAAAAAGACCGAGGAGACCCGCCGGACCGACTTGGCGCTGGCGTTGAGCGCCGCGCTCGCCGCGCAGCTGGAGGTTGAGGCCCAGCGCCCCGCGCCCGAAGACGGCTACCGCCGCGTGCTGTCGGCCTACGCGGGGGCGGGGCTGGAGCTGGAGGAGCTGTGGGTGTCCGACGCGTCCGGCTCGCCCATCGCCGGCGCGGCGGTCCCCCGCGCGGATGGCCTGGACCCGGGTCTTCGCGCCGCGTTTTTTGGCCGCGAGCAACACGCGGAGGTCCGCGGCCTGCTGTGGGAGGTCCGCTCCGTCCGGGTCACGACCCCCATCGCGCCGCACGGGCGTCCGGTCGCCGCGCTGCGCGTGCAGATCCCGCTTCGCCTTGAGCTTGTGCCCGGGGGGCCCGCCGGGTTCGTGCTCGCGTACTCCGGGTCCAGCGGGATGGCTGTCTCGCTCTTCGGCTTCAGCTTGCTGCGGCGCCGGCTGCTCCGTCCCATCGCGGTCTTGCGCGCGGGCACCGAGCGCATCGCCGAGGGAGACTTCGGCCACCGCGTGCGTGTCGACGCCGCCCAGGAGCTGCAAGACCTCTGCGTCGCCCTCAATCAGATGAGCGCCTCGCTCGCGTCCTTCCGAGAGCGCACCGAAGATCAACTGTCCCGTTTGGCTGCCGCCAACGCCGGCCTTCGGGAGGCGCAGGGCGCCTTGGTGCGCTCCGAGCGTCTCGCCGGGGTGGGGCGGCTCGCGGCTGGGCTCGCCCACGAGGTGGGCAACCCGCTCGCGGCCGTGTCCGGCTACATGGAGCTGCTCCAGTCGGGCTTGGGGGACCCCGCCCTGGAGCGGGACCTCGTCGCGCGCTCCCGGCAGGAGTTGGGCCGGATCCACCGGGTCATCCGGCAGTTGTTGGACTACTCCCGCACGGGGCCGGGGCATCCGGAGGCGCTGTCGGTCGTCGCCGCGGTCGAAGAGGCCTTCTCCACCGTCCGGCACCAGCCGGCCTTTCGCGACCTGCTCCTGCGCGCGGACGTCGGCGCTGTGCCCCCCGTCTGGCTGGAGGCCGACCTCTTCCAGCAGCTCCTCGTGAACCTGCTGCTGAACGCTGCAGACGCGCAGTCGGGTGGCCAGGAGAAAGAGATCCGGGTGGAGGCCGCTCTGGACGATGGGCAGGTCGTGCTCCGCGTGTTGGACCGCGGGCACGGCTTCGATGAGGTCTCCCTGGACCGCGCGCTGGAGCCCTTCTACACCACCCGCGAAGTCGGGGCTGGCACGGGGCTTGGTCTCGCGACCGTCTCCCAGATCGTCGCGCGGGCCGGCGGTTCCATCTGGTTGCGCAACCGTCCGAGCGGGGGGGCGGAGGTGGGCCTGCGCCTGCCCGTTGCCCCGCCGGTGCCGCCCGCATGATGGCCGTCGGGTGCGGCTGGCGCGGCGTCGTCGCGGTCTGGGCGGTCGGCCTGCTGTTGCGGCTGCCGCGCGCGGTGCTTCGCTGGGACGAGGTCGCGCTCGCCTACGCGGCCTACCCGGGGCCGCACCTCGCCGCGCTTCGCGACGGCCGTCCGCTCGACGCCCTGTCCCTCTGGATGGGCCTTCACCCGCCGCTGTGGCCCGCGTTGCATGCCGTCGCGGAGCTCGCGCTCCCCGTCCCGGCGGTCTGGCTGCTGGCCGGGGCGCTCGCATCGGCAGGGGCCGCGGCGCTCGTCGCCGCGCGCTTCGGGTGGGGCCCCGGTCTGCTGCTCGCCACATCGCCCGTGGCGGTGGACTACGCGGCCGAGGTCAACAACTACCCGTGGGCCGCGCTCGCGGTCGCCGCGGTGCTGCTGCCCCAACCCACGGTTCGGGCCGGCCTCCGGGGTGTGGTCGCGGGCTGGGTTCACCTCCTCGGCGCCGCCGCGGCCGCCGGCGCCTGGGTGGAGGGTGCGCTGCGCGCGCGTCTCCGCGGGGGCGGTCCCGCCTTGTCGGTCGGTCTGTTGGGTGGGGCGCCCATCGCGGCGGGGGTCGTGGCCCGCGCCCGGGACGGCGGCACCTTCGCGCAGCCCGCGGGCGGCCTCGACGCGTGGCTCGCGCAGCTGGGTGAGGTCTATGGCGTCGTCGTGTATGCGCTCCCCGCCCTGGCGGGCATCGGGCTGGGTGCTCCCGGTACGGGTGCGGCGCTCGGGCTGTTGGGCGGGCTGGGGGTGGCGCTGGGCATGGGGGCTGCGGCGCCGCACCAGCTCCCCTACGCGTCCCTCGCGGTCGTGCCGCTGGCTGCGCTCGCCTCGGGCGCGGCCCAGCGGCTCGGGCGGCTGGGGGCGGCCGCGGTGGCGGCCGTGGTGCTGCTGCAGGCAGGGGTATCCGCCGCTCGGATCTTCGAGGCGGCCGATGAGCTCGCCCGGGGCCGTTCCGTCGTCCGGGCGGCGGACGAGGCGCGGGCCCGCTCGGCGCCGGGAGATCTCATCTGGCTGGTGGCGCCAGCCTTGCGGCCCGACGACGACAAACAGGCGGTCAGCGCCTCCCTCTGGGCGTTCTCTCCGCTGGCCTGGATGCCGGCCCGCCCCTCGACTCTCCAGGACCCGCTGGATCCCCGCTTCGGCCACCCGCGGGCATGGAGAGGGCGGGTGCTGCACACCAGCGTCGAACTTGACGACGCCATCGTGGACGCGGTCCTCGCGGCGCGTCCGGCGGGTGCCCGCGCCTTTTTTGTATTGGCAGAGCACGCCCCGGCTGCGGGCCTCGATGCCCGGGTGCGGCGCGCGCTCCAGCCGTGGGCGGGCGAGCCGGAGCGCTGGCCCGCGCCCGGCGGTCTGGGCGATGATCTGCTCTTCGTCGTCGAGCCCTCTCCATGATCACCCTTGAGCCTTGGCAAACGGTGGCTCCGGCGCTCGCGGCGCTCGCGCTGGCGCTTGGGGGCGCGGCGGCCGGCGGGTGGCGCGCGTTGGTCCCCCGGCGGGACGAGGCGCCGGTGGTGCTGGGGGTCGTGGCCCTCGCGGTCGCTGCGCGGCTGCTGCTGCCTCCCTGGGAGCGCCACATCTACGACGGCCACGAGGCCGAGTATTTTGACATTTTCCGTGGGGAGCGCGCGGTCGGGCGTGGCGGCACCCTGCTGTATCCGCTCCTGCAGTGGGGCTGGTGGGCGGCCGGCGAGGTCCTGCCGCGCCACCCGGCGGTGCCCGTTGGGCTCGCTGCGCTCGTCGGGGCCGCGTCCTGCGGCCTCGTGGCCCTGCTCGGGCAGCGCGTCGGGGGCCGGTGGGCGGGCGCCGCGGTGGGGCTCCTGGTCGCGGTGGACCCGTCCCATGTCGCGTGGTCCGTGTCGGCCTACAATGTTGTCTTTCCTGCTTTCGCCGG
>JBEIVK010000682.1:0-2567 GCA_040373935.1 Alphaproteobacteria bacterium | reverse complement strand
GGCGGGCCGCTCACGCCCGCACCGCGCGGGCGGTGGCGAGGACGGCGCAGAGGGTGTCGAGCGGGGGGATCTGGTCATCCCACTCGAGCAGCGTCGGGAACGGGCCGCCGAGGGCCCACGCCTCGGCGTACAGGGCCCAGACCTCCGGGGCGACGGGGGCGTCGTGCGTGTCGTGCAGCAGACCGTCGGGCCGGGCGCGGTGCCCGGCGATGTGCACCTCCAGCACCCGGCCCCAGGGCACGGCGCGCAGGTGGTCGAGGGGGTCGAAGCCGTGGTTGCGGGCGGAGACGAAGATGTTGTTGACGTCGACGATGAGGCCGCAGTCCGCGGCCTCCGCCACCGCGGCCAGGAACTCCCACTCCGGCACCGTGTCGCCCTCCCACGCCACGTAGCTGCTCACGTTCTCCAGCCCGAAGGGCACGCCGAGCGCGTCCTGCACCGCGCGGGCGCGGGCGGCGGCGTAGGGGATCAGGTCCGGGCGCAAGGGCGCGGGCAGCAGGTCGTGGTGGCGCCGGGCCCCTGCCGCCGACCAGCAGAGGTGGTCGCTGAACCACGCGAGGTGGCACCCGCGCACGAGCCCGCGGAGGGCGTGGAGGTGCGCCGGGTCCAAGGGTTCGGCGCCGAGGAGGTTGAGTCCCACCCCGTGCCCGACGGTGGGGATGCGCGCCGCGACGGCCTCGGCCCGGGTGCGGGGCAGCGCGCCGGGCTCAAGGTGGGACTCAGCGATCAGCTCCACGAAGTCGACGGCGCTGGGGCGCGCCAGCAGCGCGTCGATGAGCGGTCGGCGCAGGCCGAGCCCCAGGCCGTCGCGGGGCGGCCCGCTCACCCGCCCGTGTCCGTGCCGCCGCCCGCCGCGTCGGCGACCGCGAGGGTGCGCAGATGGGCGATGAGGCGGTCCATCTCGGCGCGCGACAGGCGCTCGTGGGCCCCCGGCATGTCGCGGGTCGCCACGCCGTCGGGGCCGATGCCGGCGCGGCCGAAGGCGATGGCGCTGCGGAGGGCCGTGTCGGTGCGGGAGGAAAAGAAGGAGGCGACGAAGGTCGTCGGGTCTTCGCCGGCCGGGACATGGACGCCGAAGGTGCCGTCCCCGCCGTGGCACCAGTCGCAGGTGGCCGCGGTGTAGGCGGTGGGGCCGTCACGGCCCGCGTCGGCGGTGGCCTCCACGCAGGACCACCCGGCGCAGCCGTTGACCCCGCGGCAGTCGTGCTCGTAGAGCTGCTCCCAGGCGTGGAGGGCCATGCCGCGGCACGCGTTGGTGCCGCCGCAGGCCGCGTGGGTCTGCACGATCCCCGGCTCGGCCGCGCCGAAGACCATCGCGCCGCGGGCGCAGGCCGCCTCGAACTCGGAGAGCGACACCGCGCCGTCGCCGTCCGCGTCGATCAGGGGGAGGGCCTCGGCGAAGCGGTCTTCGCCCAGGGTGGGGTTGTCGGCGCCGTCGCAGTCGGAGTCCACGCCGTCCAGGCTGCGCTCGCGGGCGCCCGGGTAGACCGCGTCGTTGCGGTCGTTGCAGTCCCCATCGGTGGCGAGGTGCCCGTCGGCGTCGAGGTCGGTGGAGGCGGCCCCGTCGCCGGCCGCCGCGTCGTTGGCGGGGGAGTCGCCGTCGCAGGCTGCGGCGAAGGCGGCGAAGGCGGCGAGGGGGAGCACGTGGGCGGGGCGCGGGTCGGACATGGACACTCCCGTGGGGGGCGCCCGCCGACGGCGCGGCGGGGGGAGAGGGCTCGACGCAATCTTGCGTGGGGTGGGCGCGCCCGCAACGCGGCAGGGTGTCGCACCCGGTGACGCCCGCGCCGCGTCGCGGTGGTACAGGGGCGTCCCCCCCCGAGGCCCCATGCCCCGCCGCACCCTCCCGCTCGCCGCCGCCGCCCTCCTCGCCGTCGGCGCCCCCGCCTGCAAGCACGACAACCCGCCCACCACGCGCGAGATCCAATGGGCCGACCCGGCGACGGCCGCCCGCGCCCGGCAGTCCTGCTACGACTGCCACAGCAACGAGACCCACTGGGCCTGGACCAGCTACACGCCCCTGGTCGGCAACCTCATCGTGAGCGACGTCCACCGCGGCCGCGCGGCGATGAACTTCTCCGAGTGGGATCGCCCGCAAGACGACGCCGAGGAGGCCCCCGAGAAGGTGCGCGAGGGCGAGATGCCGCTCAAGCTGTACCTGCTCGCCCACGCCGACGCCCGGATGTCCGACGCCGAGCGCGCCGCCTTCGCGGCGGGCCTCGCCCGCACCTTCGCGGCGGACCCGCCCCGGGGCGGCGGTGACGACCGCGAGGACGACGGCAAGGACGACGATGGCGACGACGATGGTGACGAGGCGCGGGACCGTGAGGAGGACGCGCGCGAGGAGGCCGAAGAGCGCGCCGAGGACGCCCGGGAGGGGCGCGACGACGACTGACGCGGGGTCTGGCGCGCTCGCGGGCGGCCCTCCGCCGTCGGGCAAGCGGACGCCACGGGGGGCCCGCGCGGTGCGGGGGTCCGCCTCTGAGCCGGCCGTCCGTGATGCGGCGCGCGACGGTGCGCACGGCGCGGTGCGGGGGTCGGTCTCCGGTCGGCCCGTCCGTGATGCG
>JBEIVK010000804.1:0-2002 GCA_040373935.1 Alphaproteobacteria bacterium | reverse complement strand
GCCGCCGCCGCCGCCGCCGCGGAGGCCTTGGTCGCGGCGATCGACGCCGCCGCGGGCACCGTGCCGGTGCCGCCGGCCGAGGTCTCGGCGCGGGTGCGCGGCCGCGAGGCCCTGGTGCTCGAAGGCACCTTTCTCGGGCCCGGCCGCGAGAAGCTCGACGAGGGACGGGTGCTGTACGAGCGCGCCGCGCTGGAGGACGCCGTCGTGCCGCTGGAGGAGGCGGTGGCCGCCCTGGAAGACGGCCTGCTGGGCTCTCCCGACACGACGGATCTCATCGGTGCCCTGCTGTTGCTCGGCCAAGCACGGTTTTTTCTCGGGGACGCGGACGCCGCGCGCGCCGCCTTCTCTCGCGTGGCCAGCCTGGATCCGGCCCGCGAGCTGGATCCCATCCAGTACCCGCCGAAGATCGTCTCGGCCTACGCCGAGGCTCGCGCCGCGGTGCGCCAGCTCTCCCCCGGCCGGCTGACGATCGAGGCGCCGGAGGGCACGAAGGTCACGCTGGACGGGCGCGCGGTGGAGCCCGGGGTCCACGAGGTTGCGCCCGGTCGCCACGCTGTGCTGGTGCTGGGAGCGGACGGGGGGCGGGCCTTCGAGGCGGTCGAGGTCGCCGCGGGCGGCCGGGCGACGGTCTCGGCCGCGGATCCCCTCCGCTCGCTCGGCGAGGGCGCAGAAGATCCGTCGGGGCGCGCGGCGGAGGCGCGCCGGCTCTACGGCGCCCTGGGGCGGCATGGCGGGACGTCGCTCGTGCTGCTGGCCGGCGCGACGGGGGGCGGGCAGGTGGGGCTGCAGCTCTATGAGCCGCGAACGAATACATTTTCTCGCCTGGTCCAAGCAGACGCAGGGGACGACCCGGTGGGCGCGATGGCCGATCTCGTGCCGTCGCTCGCGGGCTTTGTCACGGCCGATGGCACGCTTCGCACCGATCGCGTGTCTGCGCAAGTGGCTCCGCTCGACATCGGCGACAACCTCATCCTGGCGACCATCCTCCTCGATCCCAAACAAGAGCGCGAGACGGTGACGGTCCAGCAGGGGCCGGGCTGGTGGGTGTGGGCGGGGGTCGGCGTCGTGGCGGCGGCCGGCGTGACGGGCGTCGCGGTGGGGATCGCCACCAATGGCCAGGACAGCGGCGATGGCCCGGGGCCTGCGCCTTCCGCTGGTGGCACGGTGGTGGTGCCGATCCCGTGAGCCGTGCGGGGCGGGATCCGCTGGAGGCGGCGCGGGCGGGGCGCTTGTCGCGGGGCGACGTGAAGCGGCTCGGGGCGGCGCTGGACGAAGACGCCGCCCTCCGCGCGCGGGTGCTGGCGGGGCTGGGGGAGGCGGGGGCCGACGAGGATGGCGCGCCGCTGCCCGGAAAGAAGCTGCTGCGGCTGTGGTTGGGGCGGGCGGAGGGGGCGCAGGTGCGCACCAACCCGGTGCACCGCGACGAGGCCTTCGTGTGCATCGCTTGCGGGGCGGCGGTGGAGCCCGGGGGCCGGCCGGTCCGAGACCACTGCCCACGTTGTTTGTGCAGCATGCATGTGGATCTCGTCCCAGGAGATCGCGCCAACCCGTGCGGTGGCGTTTTGCGACCCGTCGGGCTGGCCGCCAAGGATGGTGAGTACGACATCGTCTACCGCTGTGAGCGATGCAGGGCCGAGCACCGGAATCGCGTGCACCCGACGGACGATGGTGCGGTGTTGCGTGCGGTTGCGGCAACAGCGGCCAGCGGCGGTTAGGAGAAGAGCGGGGGCTGCACCATGGACTGGAAGACGGTGGGCATCGTTTTCAGTGTTGCGCTGAACTTCGTACTTGCGTCGTACATCGTGTGGGACGCCAGCGCTGGGCCGAGCGCGGCGGACGCGGCGGCCTTGGCCGCGCTCTCCCAGGCGAGCCAGGCGGGCGCGATGGGCGCTTCGGGTGCGATGGGCGTGCCGGGCGCGATGGGCGCTTCGGGCGCGATGGGCGTGCCGGGCGCGATGGGCGCTCCGGGCGCGATGGGCGCTCCGGGCGCGATGGGCGCCGG